>JBOHTT010000135.1:0-10861 GCA_050733775.1 Vulcanimicrobiaceae bacterium | reverse complement strand
CGGCAGCACCGCTCCCGCGCGAAGCGTCCGCCGCAATGGACGGCAAGGTCGTGCACGCGAGTCCGTCGATTCGCCGCTTCGCACGCGAGCTCGGCGTCGATCTCTCGCGGGTGCACGGCAGCGGCCCGCACGAGCGCATCACCAAAGACGACGTGCAAGGATTCGTGAAAGGCGCGCTCGCGCAGCCGGGCGGCGGGGGCGGCGGCGCGATGCCCTTCAAGCTGCCGCCGTGGCCGAAGCTCGATTTCGCGCAATTCGGTCCGACCGAACGCGTTGCGCTGTCCCGCATCAAGAAGCTCTCGGGTCCCGCGCTGCATCGCAATTGGATCAGCATCCCACACGTTACCAACAACGACGAGGCGGACATCACCGAGCTCGAATCTTTCCGGAAACAAATCAACGCGGAAGATCCGAATGCGAAGGTGACGATCCTCGCGTTCGTCATCAAAGCGGTCGTCGCCGCGCTCAAGCGCTTTCCGGATTTCAATTCTTCGCTCGACGGCGAGGAGCTGATTCTCAAGCGCTACTACAACATCGGCTTCGCCGCTGACACGCCGCAAGGGCTCATCGTGCCTGTCGTCAAGGACGCGGACAAGAAAGGCGTGTTGCAAATCGCTGCGGAGACGCGCGATCTCGCGGCGCGCGGACGCGAGGGCAAGCTCAAGCTCGGCGACATGGAAGGCGGAACGTTCTCGATCTCCAGCCTCGGCGGAATCGGCGGAACGAATTTCACGCCGATCGTCAACGCGCCGGAAGTCGCGATCCTCGGCCTCAGCCGCTCCGCGATGAAGCCGGTGTGGAACGGCAAAGAATTCGTCCCGCGGCTGATGCTGCCGCTGTCGTTATCCTACGATCATCGCGTTATCGACGGCGCCTCCGGCGCACGCTTCAATGCCTATCTGGCAGAAGCGCTCGCGGACATGCGCCGCACTATGCTGTAGTATCAGCGGCGCGATAACAGGGCCGAACCACCACGGCAGTTCGATTACCGGCTTGCTCACGCTCGTGTCGCAAGGCGCGGCTCTTTCAGATGTCATCCTGAGCCCATTCGACTTCGCTTCGCTACGCTCAGATGTAAACGAAGTCGAAGGGCGCGCCCTAGTGAAGCCGCTCCTCGCGTGGTTCGACTTCGGCGCACTGCGTGCGCCTACGCTCACCATGACATATTAGAGACGTCGTCACTCCTAGCCGGCGATTTCGAAGATCGCTTCGATTTCGACGGTGATTTGATTCGGTAGGCTGCCCATGCCCACGGCGGAGCGCGCGCCGCGGCCTTTTTCGGGGCCGAACACCTCGACGAAGAGATCGGCGCAGCCGTCGATGACTTTCGGCTGATCGGTGAATTCAGGGACGGCGTTCACCATGCCGAGGAGCTTGACGACGCGTTCGACGCGATCGAGCGAACCGAGCGCGGTGCGCACGATGCCGAGAATGACCATTCCGACGAGCCGTGCGTGTTCGCGCGCCTCCTCGACTGAGACGGCGGAGCCGACTTTGCCGCGGGCAAACGTGCCGTCGGGACGGCGCGGGCCGTTACCGGAGACGAACAGTAAATTCCCCGTGATGACGTACGGCACGTAGGTTCCCGCCGGCTTCGGCGGCTCGGAGAGCACGATGCCCAGCTCTTTGACTTTTGCGTCTGCGCTTGCCATGCTCGCGGGCTTTGGCAGGCAGCGCCGCAGCCCTTCGAAACCACGCTGCGGTCTTGCAGCACGCTATGACGACGACGATTAAGCCGCAATTCCCCGACGAGAACGAAGACGGCGAGTTCGTCCGGCAGGACGACGCGTTTCGCGGCTGGGTAAGGGCCCCCGAAGCCGGACGTTACCACCTCTATGTCTCGCTCGCATGTCCTTGGGCGCACCGCACGATCATCATGCGCAAGCTCAAAGGTTTGGAGGACGCGATCGGCATGACCGTCGTCGATCCGATTCGCGACGAGAAAGGCTGGAAATTCACCGCCGAGCCGGATCCGGTAAACGCTTTTACGTTTTTGAGCGAAGCATATGAAAAGACCGATCGCGCGTATCGCGGCCGGGTCACCGTGCCCGTCCTGTGGGACAAAGTCACCTCGCGGATCGTCAGCAATTCCGACGACGACATTCTGCGGATGCTTGAAACAGACTTCGACGGCGTCGCAAAACGGAACGACGTGGACTATTTTCCGGCGCAGCATCGCGCGGAAATCGCGTCGCTCAACGCCGAGATTTATGAAAAAATCAACAACGGCGTCTATCGTGCCGGCTTTGCAACGTCGCAGAAAGCATACGAGCACGCCGCGCACGAAGTGTTCGACGCGCTCGATCGCCTGGAAGAACGGCTCTCGAACCGGCGTTATCTCTTCGGCTCGGCTCCCGTAGAAACGGATTGGCGCTTGTTCGTTACGCTCGTGCGCTTCGATGCCGTGTATTTCGGCCATTTTAAGTGTAATCTGCGTCGCATCGTCGATTATCCGAATTTGTGGCCGTACACCCGCGATCTGTACCAGTTCCACGGTGCCGGCGAGACGGTTGATCTGAATCACATCAAGTCGCACTACTACTACACGCACGACGACATCAATCCCACACGCATCATTCCGATCGGGCCAATTATCGATTGGAAGAGTCCGCACGGTCGCGAGCACCTCGGCTAAGCAAGCGTTTTCCCGCGAAACCGCTCCCGTTGGCGTGGGGTACTAGCGAAATGACATGAAAAATACTGTGATCGCACTGCTCGGAACGATCGGCATTTGCGCACTCACAATCAGCACTTCAAACGCTGCTATTCCGCAAGCTGACGCAGTGATGACGAATCTGGTGCAAAACGCACCGACGCCGCAATCGTTCACCGCCTCCACGACAATCAATCTCAAGCAGCGCAGCTTTCCATGGACGAAAGTGTCGCTTAAGGGAACCTCATATTACAAAGCGCCCAACCAAATGGTCGTGAAGTTCAGCAACATGCCCGGCTACATGAGTGGGCTACCGAAAGCCTACGCGAAAGTATTGAACGTTGGTGCGTGGCCGCAAGAATATAACGCGACGCTCGGACAGTCGCAGACACTCAACGGTCACAGCGACTACGCGCTCAACCTGACACCGAAGGACGGCAGCTCGGATCATGGCGTGGCGCTCGTCAATCCGTCGGATTGGACCGTCGAACAAGTGAAATGGGATCTTTCGGGCGGCGTCCAGCTGATGGTTTCGGAGAATTACACGGACGTCGGCTCGTATCGCGTTCCTGCGAAGCAGAATCTGTCGGTGCGCACGCCGTTCGCAACTGCCGACGGCACGGCGACGCTGAACGACTACGCGATGAACGTCCCGATCAACGAAGGCGTCTTCACGAAGCAGTAAGCGCGAACGCCGTCGCGAAGCTAAGGTCCATGGCAAATTTCAAACCCTCGCTCGCGACGGCGCGCGTTGAGCAAGGTTCTCAGCGTCCCACGTACAGGCCGGGTCCCGGCGTCGTTTCGCTGATGCTGGGCGAGCCCGACTTCGACACGCCCGCGGAAATTACGGACGCGGCGGTCGAAGCGCTGCGCGGCGGCTACACGCACTACGTCGATTTCAGCGGCGACCCGGAGCTTCGCGAAGCGCTTGCGGCAACGGTCAGCCGGATTGCCGGCGACACGTACGGCGCAGATCAGATCTTCGTGACACACGGCGGTACGGCTGCGATCACCTCGACGATGATTGCCGTCGCAAATCCCGGCGACCGCATCGTCATTCCCGATCCGAGCTATTCGCTCTATGCGGATGCCGCGTATCTCGCCGGTGCCGTCCCCGTGCACGTGCCGACGCGCGAGGACTATCACCTCGATCTCGAGGCGCTCGACCGCGCGCTGAAGGGTGCGCGCATGCTGATTATTTGCCATCCGTGCAACCCCACCGGTGCGGTCTTCCGTCGCGACGAGCTCGAAGCGCTCGTGGCGATGGCACAGCGCCATGACGTCCTCGTGCTGTCCGACGAAGCGTATTGCGAAATCGTGTACGACAATCGTGAATTTATCTCGCTGCTGACGTTTCCGGAGCTGCGCGATCGCCTGATTTTCTGTCAGACGTTCTCAAAGACGTTTGCGATGACGGGCTGGCGCTGCGGGTTCATCGCGGCTCCGCGCGAGATCGTCAAGGCCGTCGGCTTCATCAGCCGTACCTATAATGGCGCACCGAACGCGGCAGTGCAGCGTGCCGCACTCGCAGCAACGCGGATCGGGCCGAAGCTTGCCGGACCGATGTGCCGCGAATATACCAAGCGTCGGGAGCTCATGGTGCAGCATGCGAGCGGCATCGAAGGGTTAGAAGCGCGCGCCCCCGAGGGCACGTTCTATCTCTTCGCGCGCTACGACCTCGACATTCCGTCGCGCGAAATGGCAAAGCACTTACTCGACGGCGGCGTCGCCGTGCGGGCCGGCAGCGAATACGGGCCCAGCGGCGAGCATCACGTGCGTTTCTCCTTCGCGACGAGCCCTGAGAATATCGTCGAAGGCCTCGCACGCGTGCGCGCGGTGTTCGAAAAGCTCGCGCGTCCGGTTCGGGCCTAAGCGCTACTTCGTCGTCCCGGGATTCTCCGGCCCGTTCTTCTTGCGCTTTTCGCGCGAGAAGTCCACGGGAATGACGGTGCCGCTTTGGTCGCCCGCGCACTCGCCGGCGTCGTCGGTGTGCGGTCGCCCGCAGTGCACGCAAGTTTCGACCGCTTGCTGCGTCTTTTGCTCCAAATCGATGCGTGCGTCCAACAGGCGATCGCGGTCGTGGCCGCTCGGATTTTCTCCGACCGCCATCTCCAGCTTCGCGTGGCGGGCTGCCGCGTCTCGCAGGGCAAAAATGGCGGTCACCTTGTCTTCCATGATTGCTCTTTTCCCGGGGCGAGCAGAGGACGACACGTCCCCTAAGTACCTATACGGGCCTGAACGGTTTGGGTAGGCAAGCTGCAACCGGCTTGGGGTTATAGGGAGTGAGATGTCACTGAAAATCGTCCCCGCCGAGCGCTTCACCGAGGGCGGCGGCTTTGTCGTTCACCGGCCGTTCCCAGTGCCCGGGCTGTCGTACGTGGACCCGTTCTTACTGATCGACGAGATGGGGCCGGCTGACTATGGGCCGGGCGAAGCGATCGGTGCCCCGGATCATCCGCACCGCGGCTTTGAAACCGTCACGTACATGATCCAGGGTGCGATGGAGCACGAAGACTCTCACGGACATCGCGGCGCGATTCGCAGCGGCGACGTGCAATGGATGACGGCAGGCGCCGGCGTGATCCATTCCGAGATGCCTGCGCGCGAGGTCATGGAGCGCGGCGGGAAAATGCACGGCTTCCAAATTTGGGTGAATCTGCCGCGCGCGAAAAAAATGTCGCAGCCACGCTATCAAGAGTACGCCGGCGAGAATCTTCCCGTCGTCACCGGCGACGGCCGCTGGGTTCGCGTTATCGCGGGTGAATTCGAAGGACGGCGCTCGCCGATCGAGACGACGGTGCCGACGGCGTTGATGCACGTCAAATTGGATCGCGGAAAAGAAGCGATATTCGAGATCGCTCCCGGTTCGAACGCCATCGTGCACGTCATCGACGGCTCGGGCATGGTCGGCGATGCGGACGTCAAAAAGCACGACGTCGCGATTCTGGAAGGCGCGCCGGCCCAACTGAAGGTTGCCGGCGTAACCGAGCCGCTGGAAGCACTCGTGTTGGCGGGAGTGCCGCTCCGAGAGCCGATTGCGCGCTACGGTCCCTTCGTCATGAGCGATCGAGAAGAGATCGCGACGGCGTTCGAAGATCTGCAAAAAGGCAAATTCGGTCAGATCGCGCGCGTGAACTAGCCGCTAGGTTGCGCTGTTGGGCGATAAAGCGGTCGGCGCAAAACGGGACGCAATGGGTAATATTCCATCGTAACGTCTGCCATGTCACTTCGCTTACCGGCAAAACCACAATATGCGGCAGAAGGGCGCCGGCAGGCAGTCGCGTTCGCCCGGTCTGTTCGCGATTGCGACGACGACGTCGTCGCGGACGTCGAGAGCGCCGTCGGTGAGGGATTGGCAAATGCCATCGAGCACGGCTCCAAGGGTGACGGTCTGATCGAGCTGCGCTTCAAGTACGAGCCTGAAGCGCTCATCGTCGAAATTGAGGACCACGGCCTCGGTTTTGAAGGGCTCCCGCGCAACCCCCCGCACCCGTACACCGACCGCGGACGCGGGATCGGTCTCATTTCATCCTTGACGGATGAGATGACGTACGAGCGTGGCGGCCGGTTGCTGCGCTTCCGAAAGGTCCTGCGCTAACTCGCGAGAGAGCGGCGAATCTCCGGCGCATAGGAACGGCTCACCGGGATTCGCGAGCGCGCCCGGTCGTCGACGTGAAGCAGGTACAGACCGGAGTGGATCGGCGTGACCGCAAGAACGTGTTGCGCATTCACGAGATAGGCGCGATGCGCGCGCAGAAAGCCGTGCGCGCGTAGGCGGTTCTCGCACTCTTCGAGTGTTCCGCGAAATCGAAAGCAGCGATCGAGCACGGCGACGCTCACGACGTGACCGCGAGCTTCAACGTAGCGAATCTCGCCGGCCGGAATGAAAACCGTCGTGCGATCGGCTTCAACCGGCAGTCGTTCTTGGAGCGCCGCGGCCGGCAACAGGTTTAAGCGATCGCATAAGCGGCTCGCGATGTTCTCGATCGATCGGATGTCGGACGCACGACGCGAGTCGAGCAGTGACTCACGCACGAGATCCAGAACCGTCTGCGGACGGCCGGCGACGGAACGCATCTTGGGGCCAAGCTACCCCTAGAATCCCAGTGAGAAACCTGCGATTGCAGCCTGTCCGAGCGCGATGCCGCCGTCGTTCGGCGGGACGGCGAGATTGCGCCACAAGCGCGCTCCCAGCTCGTCGGCGAGCATGTCGCATAACAGGCGGTTCTGGAACACGTCGCCCGATACGACCACCGGTCCGCGCCAACCGTAAGCGACGCGCAGCAGCGCCGATACGATGGCGCGATGGAACGCATGGGCGATTTCCGCAACGTCGCGTCCCGCAATGCGGTCCTCGACAACGCGTTCGAGAACGGGGCGATAGTCCAGCTCGTCCGATACCGCGAATGCGTAGCCGTCGACCGCAGCGCTCTGCCAAGCGAGGTGCTCGAGCCACATCCCAGCTTGTGCCACGAACGACTGTTCGCGCACGAACCCCAGCAGTGCGGCGACGGTGTCGAATAGCCGGCCCATCGACGTCGTCTCGAAGCCCTGCCCGCACGACTCGGTGAAGCCCGCCGGAAAGTTGAACGGCGCCTCCAAGAACACTCCGCGATCGAAGCCGGAGAGAAAACCGGCGGCAGCCCGTGCGGGAAAACGTTCGGCGCCGGCGGGCAACCGCGCCGCGCGCATGTGGCCGGTACGGCGCAAGTCGCCGAGCCCGCCGGTGAAAATTTCGCCGCCCCATATCGTCCCGTCGTCGCCATAGCCTGCACCGTCGAATGCGAACGCCAAGACGGATGTCGACCACGCCTCGCGCTCGGCGATGACGCCGGCAACGTGTGCGCGGTGGTGCTGTACAGCGATGCGCCGGGCGGACGGCAGCGTCGTTGCGAGCTCGGTCGTGTAGTAACCCGGATGCAGATCGTGGACGATCGTACGTGCATCCGTTTGGACGCCGTACATTCTGCAGAGATCCTCGATCGTGCGGCGGAACGCGCTGCGCACCGCAGGAGGCTCGACGTCGCCGATATGCTGGCTGCCGATGACTTGGCCGTCAACGAGGAGCGCGATGGCGTTCTCGCGATCGCATCCGAGCGCGAGAATCGGACCTTTCGCCGACAGGTGCGCCAGCACGCCGGGCACGAGCCCGCGAGATCGCTGCAGAATCGTCGTCACACCGTTGCTGACGCGCACCAGCGAGTCGTCGATGCGCCGCGCAATTGGCCGGTCGCCCAACAAGAACGCGTCGGCGATGCCGGTAAGTACGCGAATCGCATCTTCATCGTTGTGCGGCATCGGCTCGCCGGCGCGGCCGGCACTCGTCATCACCAAGACATCCGGCGCGCCCGCCGCAAAGAGCAAATGATGCAGCGGAGTGTACGGCAGCATCACGCCGAGCTCGTTGCTTTCCGGTGCAATGCCGTCCAGCTGCGTTAATGCGGGTGCCAACAGCGTGGGCCGTTCGCGTGACGTCAGCACAACGACTTGCGCTCCGTCGAGCGAGACGAGCGTGCGCGCCGCATCGAGATCGCGCACCATCATGGCGAACGAGCCCTCTTTGCGGAATTTTCGCGTCCGTAAGCGTCCGACGGCTTCGGCATCGCGCGCGTCACACGCCAAATGGTAGCCGCCGATACCCTTCACGGCGACAATGCCGCCGGCGCGCAAAAGGGCAACGGCATCTTCGATGGCGGTGCGCCCGTGCCGCACGCGCCGTCGCTGCAACAGCGCGAATGAAGGACCGCAGCGCGGACACGCGGTCGCCTGCGCGTGAAAGCGACGGTTTTGCGGATCTTCGTAGTCGCGACGGCATTCGGCGCACATCGGCCACGCCCGCATCGTCGTCGATGCGCGGTCGTAGGGAAGCGACGTCACGATGCTATAGCGCGGGCCGCAATTCGCGCAGTTGATGTACGGATACCAACAGCGGCGGTCGTAGCGGTCGAACATCTCGGCAAGACAATCGTCGCAGACCGGAAGATCGGGCGAGATGCAGGGCGCGGCAGTACGCTCGATGCCGCCGGCTATCAGCGTTGTCATGCTTCGATTTGTTGGTCGGAGACCGTCTCGATGAAGGCTCCGCCGCTGCACGTCATCGTGAATCGCACGTCAACGAATGCTGCGCGCAGCATTTCTTCGTGCTGCGCGGATTTCAACAGCGATCGATTCGAGAGTTTGAGCGTAACTTTATCGAGCACCGAGGCCGTCGCCGCAGGCTGCACCCAGATGGAAAAATTTCCAAAAATCGGCGTGCCTGCGAAGACGATCGGCCAGGTCGCTTCGGAAACCTCGCTCAGGTCGATCGAAAACGGCACGCGGTGACGCGTCTTTTCTTGCGTGAACTCGAGAACGATCTCGAGCTCCGCTTCCCGTCCGTCTTCGAGTAAGAATTGGGCCTGCTGCTCGAACGCCTCGCCCGCCGTTTTTCGGGCGTAGCGCTCGGGAACCAGCATGCCGCACTGCCACTGCGCCCGTTTCATCAGACGGCGAGGCGCCCCGCTCGCATCAGGGGAAATCACTGAAAGAGCCTAAACTTTTCCATCGACCGCGTCAGCAAAAATGCACAAGTGGTCGAAAACCGCGCGCGAGCGGTAACGGCGCCACGGCGCAGATCCCGATCATCTCGCGGCGATCGACAACCTCACGCGCCGCACCGCCGCCGAACGGCCGGCAGCGGGTAAATTCGTCGGCAGCCTGTTTGCGGGCGGCCACACGCTCATGGTGCTCGGAATTGCGGCGGTCATCGCAATCCTCGGGCGGCATCTCGGGGCGTTCGGGGACGGCCTGGAGCGCGCCGGCACGTGGCTCTCAGTCGCGATTCTCGTCGCAATGGCTGCGCTGAACGTGCATCGACTGCTCTTCTCGCCTGGTGCCGCGCCTGTGGGCGTCCGGGCGACGCTCTTGCGGCCGCTCTTTCGCGACAGCAACAGCGCGCTGGTCGCCTTGCCCGTTGGCTTCCTCTTCGGTCTCGGCTTCGAGACCTCGAGTCAAATCGCAACCTACGTTATGGTCGCGGCAGGCGGACTTTCTAACGCGCTCTGGATCGGTGCGGCATTTTGTGCCGGCATGATCGTGACGGACACGTGTGACAGCGTCTTTGTGACCGGGCTGATCGGAAGCGGCAACGGCGTGCGCGCATCCCGAGCGTGGTTATGGACGATGACGCTCGCTGCCGCAGGCGTCGCGCTGTTCCAGACATTGCAGCTCGCCGGAATCACGCTTGCGATTCCGGAGCTTTCCGTCAGCGCGGCGATCGTCGCGGCGCTGATCGTCGTCTACGCGTGGATGCTACGCGTACGCGTTGACGTTGTTGCCGACGCCGAGTGAGGCCATCAGGATGTCGACCTGCGCGGCTTCCAGATGTTCCGTACCGCTGAGCACGCTGGCGCCGATGGCAGGGCTGACCGTGCCGGCCGCTGCGATCGCAGGTAGCGAACCGATGTTCATGCCGGCCTGATTCGTGGACCCGGGCAAGTGCCCCCTGTGCCCTGGGTCACGACCCCTTTCGCGTTGTCATCCCGAGCGTAGCGCCGCCGGCGCGTAGTCGAGGGACAGCGACGAGGCTTCCTGCAGCGCGACGTAGCGCGACAAGTGATACTCTTTGTCGCCGAACAGCCGCTCGAGCACGGTCATGCGTTTGAAGTAGCCCCCGAGCTTGTACTCCTGGGTCATCGCGATCGCGCCGTGGAGCTGGATCGCGTGCTGGCCGACGAAGCGGCCCGAGCGCGCGATTTGCACTTTCGCGCCTGAGAGCGTACGGGTGCGATTTGCGGCCTCGGCGTCGTCGTCGAGCGTCATCGCGGCGACGTAGCTCATCGATCGCGCGAGCTCGAGCTCCACGAACATCTCGGCCATGCGGTGCTGCAGCGCCTGGAACGATCCGATCGGGACGCCGAACTGCGAGCGAACTTTCAAGTATTCGAGCGTCATCGCGAACATCGCGCTCATCAATCCGACGCTCTCCGCACAGAGCGCACCGATCGCACGATCGAGCCCCTCACCGAGCAGCGCGAGACCGTCGCCCGCGAGTCGCGCATCGGTCGGGACGGTGACGCCGCTGAATTCCAGCGTTGCCACGTTCGTGCCGTCTTCCGCCGGTATGTCGCGCCGCACGATGCCCGTCGTACCGGTCGGAACGGCGAAGAGCGCGATGCCATCGGTCGCGCGCGCAGAGACGATGAACGTCGCATCGTCGCGCGGCACGGA
>JBOHTT010000134.1:0-7313 GCA_050733775.1 Vulcanimicrobiaceae bacterium | reverse complement strand
GTCCGAACCTTGCGCGCAGGCTCGGAAATACGAGCAAGACCAGAAGCGCCAGATATGCGGCCGCGTAGAATGCCGCGTGAGCCGTCCCCGTGATCGTGCTGACGTGCGTCAGAACATCGTGCAGCTGCGCGCGGCCAAACGGATAGTGCAGCATCTGGGGAATCAGCGCGGTCTGAAAATCCGCGCTGTAATCGAGCAATCGGACGCACCCAACGCCAACGCCCGTGCCCGCCACAATCGCGACGAGCGAACCCGCCTCGGCGCCCGCTCGCGAAACGATCCAACGCAGTGCGGCGAGCAACGCGATCGGCCCGGCGAATTGCGTCGCGACGATCCGGTCTGAAAAAACGCCGATCGCCGTGACAACGAAAAGGAGCGCCAACGCCCAGCCTTCGCGCTTCGCCGCGTATCGAAGATATAACGCCGCTCCCGCTAGCTCGACGCCGATGACGCCCTCGTGCGAATCCGGGACCAGCAACGTCCACGTCAGCAGCGTTTTCGACGGATCCACAAGATCGAACGCCGCCAACGCGACGACGGCAGCCCCGAGCGCGGGCACCGGAGCGATCCCGCCGGCCCGTAAGAGCGCAGTCGCTGTGACCACGATCCACAGGCAGAAAAACGCATGGAGAAACGCGGTGTCGCTGAAGCCGTGTAGGCCCATCGAATATCCGAGGGCCGAGACGACGACGTCGGGAAAGAAGCCGTTTGCGGGCGGAAGCCACCACGCAACGATGTGCGGATTCCGTGCGACGTCGGAGACGAGCATGTAGACATAGATGCTGTCGGCCTGGAGCTGCGGCGCGACGAAATACGCATGAAGCACGCCGAGAACGCAGACCGCGACGCCGGCGAAAATGAGAAGGAGGCTCGTCGACCGTGCTACGCGAGCAGATCCTTTGCGAGCGCATCCACGAGTGGGTTCACGCGTTTCGGCAAGAAGTCGCGCCGGCGTTCGCGCTGCGCGGCGACGATTTGCAGGCGCAAGCTCTCGTTCGTGCAAACTTCATGCACTGCTGCAGCGACTTGGAAGGCGTCAGCGTGAGGCTCGATCAGCAACCCCGCATTCCCAAGTGTGTACGGAACGGCTGTCGTCGCCTTGGCGATGATCGGCACGTCGAAAAACATTGCCTCGAGCAGCGGAACGCAAAAGCCCTCGTGCTCGCTCATCGAGACGAAGACGTCCGCGGTGCGATAATATCCGACAATCGCTTCGTTACGCGCATAACCGGTAAACCGCACGTACGGCTCGATGTGGGCGTCTGCGATCTTCTTCCGCAATGCATTGTAGTACGGATCCTTCGGATCGTACTTTCCGAGGATGACGAGCGACGAGTCGTCATCCAGCGCCATGTACGCTTCGAAGGCGTCGATGAGCGCCTCGAGCCCCTTGTTGGGCGACACGCGCCCGACAAAGAGCCACGTCGTGCCGCGTTTCGCGCGCAACACGCGTGGCAGCGGCGTTACATCAAAACGGCAGAATTCGGTCGCGACGGGAATCGTGCGCACGTTTTTGCCACCCAGCGCGCGCATCTCGCCGGCATTGAACTCGGAGTCCCCGACACAGATATCGCTAGCGGCCACGACTCGCTCCAACTGCTCGCGTCCACGCTGGAGCTGATCGGCCACCGAAGGGTTGTACGTGGCGAAGAAATGCGATGGCGTTACGTTGTGATAAATGACGGCCTTGCGCCCGGAAGCCGCCACAAAACGCTCCGCCATGTCGGAGCCGATCGAGTGATGGTAAATGAGACCGTCTGCCGTAAACGAGCGCGGCGGCGACGAGCCGTCGTCGGCCGACGGCGCCACGTCCGCGGCGTAGACGTTCGAATCGTAGCCCAACGCGCGCAGACGGCTTGCGATGCCGCGCGCATCATCCGAAATCGCGTCGCCGCGATCGAACCCTTCTAGGAGCTGGTCGATCCGCTTGCCGACCCGGCTCGGCGCCGCTGCGCCGTCGAGACCGATTGCCGCGCGCACGCGTGCGATCGACTTCTCCCAATCCGAGTGCTCGGCCGCGTACCGAGCGCCAAGCGTCCCGACGCGGCGCCGTTCGGCCGGGTCCATTTCGTCGAGCGCTCGTAGCGCCGACGTCCATTCATCGGCCGTAGCGGCGAGCAATCCGCCGTTCGACTCGCGCACTGCCGTCGCGGTCGCAAGGCAATCCGCATCGACCACGACAGGAACGTTCTCGCGCCACGCCTCCATGAGCACGCGAGAGTAGCTTTCGTTTTGACTCGGTTGTAAGAGTGCAATAGCCTCCTGCAGCAAGCGCACTTTCACTGCTTCGTCGACGAAGCCGAGGTCGCGAATTCCACTTTCCTTGTCGTCATACGAACGCGTACCAGGTCCGGCAAGCACGAGCGAAACCTCCCGGTGCGAGCCGTTATCGCGGTGATGCCGAAACGCGTCGATCAATCTGTCGACGCCTTTCTCAGGCTCGCGGCGACCCAGATATAAATAGTAACGACCTGCGACAGGACAAGCCGAAGCCGGCTCGTGCGCTGCCGGGATCCCGGTTCCGACGACGTGCGACTTTTCGAGAACGCCGGGACCGTACAGGCGCAGCGCCAGCTCCGCCTCGCCGGTGCTATTGAACAACAGCTCGCCCGCTTTGTGAACGGCGCTTTCCACGCGCGGCAGCCGCGCGTAAGCCTCATCGTGCAAGCATGGAATGAGATAGACAGGGACGTTGGCAGCTTCGATGCCGCGAACGATGACGCCGTACAGGTAAGGCAGCGCGAGCACCGCATCGTATTTCGACCTCGCATTGCGCGCCAAATGCGCCTCCATGGCCGGCGAGTTGATCGACTCGTCGATGAATCCGTCCAGCGTGTCCGCGCTGCGCACGACTTCAAACCAGCGCTCGCGCGGCAATCCAAGCAGCGTGTCGTTGATCGCGCTAAACGCATCGGCGTTGCGCGGACGCACAGGAAACCGAATCACGTCATATCCGCTTTCGCGCGTGTGCCCGGCTTTGTGGTAGTTGACATCCCACGCGTGCAAAAATGATCGCGAGGTCGTCGTTAGTACCGTAACGGCGTCGCGCGTCGATAGCCGAGTTGCAAGCTCGCGCGCGAGCATTTCCGCACCACCGGAGCACTCGGGGCCATACCACGGCGTGACGATCGCGATGCGACTCACGGCTCACGTCCTTGTAGGCGCTCGACCGCGTCACGCAGTCGTGCCATTTGTTGGTCGAGCACTGCAAGGCGTTGCGCGGTCACGGCACCGGCCTCCGCAAGCTCGCGTAGCGCCTGCGTTTGCGCCGCGCTGGCATCGCGCGCGCGACGGAAAATGAAATTGTACAGCCGCAAGATCGCAACGGCTCCGCGTGGACTAACGCGCTCGACAACCTTGAGGCGATGGGGCAGCCGCGCCTCCGGATAACCGAAATCATCGGCACGATCGAGATAGGCCGTCACCGCACGATAGCGCGCCGGCAGCGACACCGGTTCGCTGCGCCGCCGCTCGACGACACCGCTTTCGCGCAACGTCGAAGCTTTCGCGTGCACCTTCACGCGCAGCGTCTCGAAATCGATCGCCGGATTGTTGGAGCGAATCACCGAGGCGCCGTTCGGTCTAGTGCGCTCCGATGCCTCGAATGACGGCTGGAACCGTCTTTGCAATCAGGGCTAAGTCCATGCCCGGATTCCACGAGTCGATGTATTCGTTATCGAGCGCCATCCAATGTTCGAAGCTCACCGTCGAGCGACCGTTGATTTGCCATAGGCACGTGACGCCTGGCTTCACGGTAAGACGACGAAGCGCGTACGAGTCGTAGTGCGCTACCTCGCCGGGAAGCGGCGGGCGCGGACCGACCACGCTCATCTCTCCGCGCAGCACGTTGATAAAGTTTGGAAGCTCGTCGATGCTCGTGCGCCGCAAGATTGCACCCAGTGCGTGCAATCGCGGATCGTTGCGCAGCTTGAAGACTGGTCCGTCGACTTCGCTCAGCGGCTTCATCCGCTCGTGCAGCAAATGGGCGCCGCGTTTCATGGTGCGGAACTTGTAGAGCCTGAATTCCTCACCGTTCTTGCCGACGCGCGTTTGCCGGAAAATCGGCGAACCGGGCGAGACGAGTGCGATGCCGACGGCTGCAATCAGCATCACCGGCGCGCTCGCGACCAACACAGTCGTAGCCACGGTGACGTCAATCACTCGCTTTGCTGCCCACCACCAGCGTGGGACATCCCGCTCAGCCGCTAGATCTTGGCTGTATGTGGTTTCGAGACTCTCAATCACGGCCACGCTTGCGATACCTTCTCAGGATAGGGCGACCCTTCTTCGGTCCGGCCAGCAACCTTAATGTGCTTTCAATCTCCGCCGCCCTTCGGCGACAACGTGGCCAGCAAACGCTTTCCGACGTAGTCCAGGCCGTCGATCGTCCCCAGCAACTGGCCGCGAGCACTGCCAAATTCAAGAAACGGCACGAATTCGCGCGTATGATCGCTACCCGGTGCGGTAGGGTCGCAACCATGGTCGGCCGTCACGATGAGGCCGTCGCCGGCCTGAAGGAGGGGCAGGAGCTCCGCGACTCGAGCGTCCAGCCGTTCGAGCGCTGAGGCATAGCCGCGAACGTCGCGGCGATGCCCGTATTTGCTGTCGAAGTCGTTCAGATTGGTGAAAACGAGCCCGTGCTCCAAACTTGAAAGCAGTCGCACCGTCTGATTCATCGCGTCATCGTTGTCGACGACGCGCACCGACGTCGCGATGCCATGCCCGCAATAGATGTCGCAGATCTTCCCGACGGCATGCACCGGGATGCCGTCGCCGGAAAGTTTGTCGAGGACGCTCGGCGGCGGCTCGATCGCGTAATCGCGGCGGTTGGGGGTGCGCGTGTAATTGCCACTGGTCCCGACGAACGGCCGTGCGATGACACGATTGACGTTATGCGGCGCGACGAGCATTGCCCGGGCGCGTTCGCACCAGTCATAAAGTGTCGGCAGCGGCACGACCTCTTCGTGGACGGCGACTTGAAAAACCGAGTCGGCAGACGTGTACAAAATTGGACGGCCCGTCTTCACGTGCTCGTCGCCGAGCTCGCTAATGATCTCGGTACCCGATGCGGTCTTGTTTCCGAGCGGCGGTTTGCCGGCGATCGCGGTGAACTTCTCGATGACGTCGGCCGGAAATCCGTGCGGATACGTCGGGAACGGAACGTCCGTGATGATACCCGTCATCTCCCAGTGCCCCGTGATCGTATCTTTGCCGCGAGAACGTTCCGCAAGACGTCCGACGGCCGCTTGCGGCGCTTGCACCTCGGAGACACCTAAGATTTTGGTTAAATCTCCCAACCCGAGACGCTCGAAAGTCGGCAGATGTAAGCCGCCGACCCGTGCCGCGACATTACCGAGCGTATTTGCGCGCGCCGTGTCGCCATAGGCGGCCGCGTCGGGGAGCGCGCCGACCCCCCCGGAGTCGATGACGAGCATCACCATCCGCGGCATGGCGGGGCCGATTCCCGCCTGCCGGAGGCGATGCCTGTCCCGCCTGTGAAGACAAAAAGCCCCGTGCGCTTTAAAACGCTCTTCATTATTAGCCTGCTGCTCTTTCCCGTTGTTGCGCGTCCGGCGTTAGCGTCGGCCGCCATCGACACGATCGTCGTGCATGCCGATCGTGTCGCCTTCTATAGCAGCAAGTACGTCGTCAAAGGCGACGGAAACGTGCGCGTCACCCTCAGCGACGGTGCAACAATTACGGGCCGCGCGTTTCAGATGGACCTGAAAATGAATCGGTTCGTCATCGCCGGCGACGTGCACGTCATACACGGGTCTAACACATATGACGGCGCCGCCTTCGCTGAGTTTCTTGAGCTCAAGCGCGGCTATTTCTTGCCGGCAACGCCTGAGCCCGATCGTTGGACGTTCATGGACGGCGATTACTCGAAGCCGGTAAAGGGCCGCGAGATGCCGGGCGACACGTTCGACATGCCGGAGACTGGTAGCGATCATCCCTTGGTCCTTTCGAAGGAGGCAACGATCGTTCCGAAGACCGGTGTGGCGCTCAAGCCGGCACGTATTTACACCGAAGGCGTGTACGTACCGACGCCGAGCTATTATCAAAACTTTTCACCCAATCCGTACTTAGTCGAGAATAGCCTCGCCGGAGCAACCGGCGGTGTTGGCTATCCGTTCATCGGCGGACCGCACTCGGCAACGACGCTTTTCGGTCGATACGATTCGACGAATAAAACGTATCTCGCGATCCAGCAAAATTTCGGCTGGCAAAACGCGTACATCGTCGGCTCGGTGAGTCCCCTGACGCGGCCGGACAAAGAGTACAACTTGCTCGGGCTGATCAAAACGTCGAACCAACGCTTTCAGGTTAGCACGTTCGAACAGCTCAACACATTCCAGTCGGGCTTCTCGATGCCACTTTCTGCGAGCGCCCTTGAGAACATGCAGTTTACGTACGCGCTGAAGAATTCTTTTCTGCAGTTCACTGCCTTCCAGTATCACGACGATCTGGTCGCCCCGGGTTACAACCAAGGCCATGGTTTCGTACCGATGCACCCCAATAATTTCTCATTGTCGTGGGTGGGCGCGAACCAGCGGATCAGCAAATATATTCCGATCAGCTTCAAGTTGAGGGGCGGCATCCAAACGGCACATGACTCGTACGGGATTGGCACCTTCGACAATAACCCGTACACGTCGTACTGGCAGCACTATCTGGGCTTCACGATCTTTTCGAATCCGTTGAATATCACGCCGCATCTGCCGTTCGATCAAGCCGTTAACGTTTCGACGATGTACGACCGGCAGCGCACGTTCGTGTCGTCGTTCCCACGTTGGCAAGACCAGCAGACGCTTACGACAGTGGTGAGCAAACTGCAGGGCCATAAAGGTTCGATGTATCTTGCATACGTCATACAGAATGAAGGCGATTACCTGGGTGCGTTGCAGCCGGTAATGTATCCGCCCACCGTTTTCAACAACCCGTTTAACGGCCAGACCTATCCGGGCTTTGCGGCATATGACGGTTTCGTAACGCAGCGAACCTTACAGTACTCGTACACGTACACGCCGACGCCGTACTTCTCGTTCACGTTTGTCGCCGAGAAGCACAAAGATTTTCCCGATCCGATCCCTTATTATTGGGGCAACCCCCCGTACGACGTCACGGGCCGCATCCAAATGCGCATTAGCCCAATTCTCAGCGTGCAAATCCAACGCAGCTATTACTTCAACTTTGGACCGCAAGGGTGGAATCAGTGGCTGATTCAGTTCGGACCATGATGAAGCGCGCGTTTGCCGCGATCACCGTTGCCGCGATCATTACGGCTGTCCCTCGACTACGCACCTTCGGCG
>JBOHTT010000133.1:0-7210 GCA_050733775.1 Vulcanimicrobiaceae bacterium | reverse complement strand
GTCCTCGCGCTCGGCGCGGTCGTCGAAACCCTTGTACCGAAAATGGGCTGGCCCACTGACGCGACCGCATGTGCCCCTTTAACTCCTGAGATCACGCACGATCACGGGTTTCGGATGGCGTGATCGTGTCTGAAGCCAAGTTCCGCGATGCAGAGAGACCCGAATCAGCTTCCGCCGATGGGTTGTAATTGCGGTAGCTCGAGCTCCTTGATATTGGCCGGCACCTTATTGATGCTGCCGATTTGCTTCATGAACGTTGCGTATTTCAGAAATCCTTGGGGCGTCACCGTATACGCGATGCCTTTGTGATGCAGCCAGCCCTCGTACTTGGAAGCCAATGCCGGCTTGCCTTCAGCTTCCGCGATGTACTTCGCGGCTTGCGCGGGACTCGAATTGATCAATTTATCGGCGCGTTGCATGTATTGCAGCAGCTTCGCCGTGAAATCCGGATAACGGCCGGCAAACTCGGTCGACATCGTGACCGCGGTAAAACACGTGTCCCCCATGACCTCGTGCGAATCGAAAACCGTGTGCGCGCCTTGGTCGACTTCTTCGAACTCGAACGGCGGCGAGGTAAGGTGACCGGTCGCCTGATGCGTGAGAAGAGCCTGCATCCCGACCGGATGCGGAAGCGCAGCCATATTGGTGTCGAGCGCATGCGCGTTGCCGAGCATGTCTTGTGCACCCTTGCGAAGCGCGAATGCTTGGATCGAATCCGGCGCGGGAAGGACGATCTGCTCGCCGGGCTTGATGTCTTTGAGGCTCTTGATGTTCGGATCCATCACATTCAGCCACAGATCCGCATTCGAGGCGCATGCCAGCAGCTTCCACGGCACGTCTTTCGCCCAGCCGACGAGCCACGGCGCCGTTCCGACGACACCGACCTGAAGCGTATCGGAGATGATGCCGTCGCGAATCGTAGCGCCGTTACCGAGCTCTTTCCACTCGACCGTCGTTCCTGGAAAGTCTTTTTCGATCCATTGCTGCTGCTTGATGATTAGCAGCGGCGCGTAGCCGAGGCCCGGCTGATACGCGATCGCGATGTGAGACGGCGCGCTCGGCGCCGCCGCGAGCATCAATGTCATCCCGAGAACGGCTGCCAGAATCCGCAACACGATTACGCTCCCTTTCGGACGCCTCGGCCGACCCATCCGTCATGCGACCTGACGAATCCTCGACGTTCCGCGCGCCGATCGCGTTTGCGGCGCGATCTCGACCTCCCAGAGCCCGCCGGCGACCTTTTGCGGGCCGGTTCTTGCATTCTGGTAGATGCGTATGGCATATATGTGTAAACTAAGCCAGCCAAGGGAACGAAGTAGCCCATCCAACCGAAAGGACTCGCGCCCATGCACGATCACGCCCAGAACGGTCATGCCTCGAACGGCCAGGTCCACAGCAACGGCCGAACCCATACCGACGCGATCCGGCGACCCTATGACAAAGACGCCGTCGAACGCCTGCGCGGCTCGGTCCGCATCGATTACACCCTCGCGCGCCTCGGCGCGACGCGCCTGCGCGAGCTGCTCGCGGCAAACCAGCCGGTAGCCGCACTCGGCGTCATGACCGGCAATCAGGCCGTGCAAGCCGTGCGCGCCGGGCTCGACGCGCTCTATCTCTCAGGCTGGCAGGTCGCGGCCGATGCGAATCTCGGCGGCGAGACGTATCCCGATCAAAGTCTCTATCCGGCGAACAGCGCGCCGGCGCTCGTCGAACGCATCAACAACGCCCTCATGCGCGCCGATCAAATCTCGCGAATGGAAGGCGACGACTCGCGCTACTGGTACGCGCCGATCGTTGCCGACGGCGAAGCCGGTTTCGGCGGCGCGCTCAACGTCTTCGAGCTGACGAAGGGTTTCATTCGAGCCGGCGCGGCGGCGGTGCATTTTGAAGACCAGCTCGCGTCCGAGAAGAAATGCGGCCACCTCGGCGGTAAGGTGTTGATTCCAACGTCCGCTGCGATTCGAAATCTCGTGGCAGCCCGGCTCGCAGCCGACGTGATGGACGTGCCGACGCTTATCGTCGCGCGGACCGATGCGAATGCCGCGCAGCTCATCACGAGCGACATCGATCCGAACGATCGCCAATTCCTGACCGGCGAACGCACCGAAGAAGGCTTCTATCGTGTGGATTGCGGCTTGAAATGCGCGATTGCACGCGGCCTTGCGTACGCACCATACGCCGACATGATCTGGTGCGAAACGTCCGAGCCCGATCTCGACGAAGCGGCGCGCTTTGCCTCGGCAATTCGCACGCGCTATCCGGACAAGATTCTCGCGTACAACTGCTCGCCGTCGTTCAACTGGCAGCGCAAGCTCGACGAAGCAACGATCGCGTCTTTCCGCGAGCGGCTCTTCTGGATGGGATATCGCTTCCAGTTCATCACGTTGGCCGGTTTTCACGCACTGAACCACTCAATGTTCGAGCTGGCATCGGATTTCAAAACGCGCGGAATGACCGCGTACGCCGAGTTCCAAGCCCGCGAATTCGCCAGCGAGCGCAAGGGCTACACGGCGACGCGCCATCAGCGCGAAGTCGGAGCCGGTTACTTTGACGAAGTCACCCGGATCGTGTCGGGCGGTTCTTCTTCGACGACGGCGCTGACCGGATCCACGGAAGAAGCGCAGTTCGCCTCAGCGGCGCACATTTAGATCCCGAGAGTCCGCGCCCCACAGGACCGAGGCGACCGCCACCCCCGCGAAGGCAAGCAGTGCAATAAGAAGGTCCATGCCGCAAGCATAGCCTAGTTCATCCATCGTGTCGAACGAATGATTCGATGGTATCAATCTAAAAAACAGATTGATCGAAAGGACCGGCTCATGCTCGACCTCAAGTCGCTGCGAACCTTTCGCGAGGTGGCGAGAACGTTGAATTTCACGCGTGCCGCCGAGCGGCTCAGCTACGCGCAGTCGGCGGTCACGACCCAGATTCAGTCCCTGGAACGCGAGCTGGGCCAGCCGCTATTCCGGCGCCTCGGGCGACGCATCGAACTCACGCCGGCCGGCGAGAAGCTCGAGCAGTACGCCGCGCGCATCGGCGATCTCGCCGAAGAAGCGGTGAGCGCGCTGCGCCAGCAAGACGCAACGGAAACGATCCGTGTCGGAACGGCCGAGTCGCTTTGCACGTATCGCCTGCCGTCGATTATCCAAGCACTTCGCCGGCGTCATCCGCTCGCGAGCGTTATCGTCGAGGTCGAGGAATGCGGCGTCGTCCGCAACGGGATTCTCGCGGGCCGCTACGACGTCGGGCTCTTCATCGAAGAGCGCGCCGATTTTCCAGGCTTGCGCGCGCACGACTTCGGCGACGTCGACTTGGTCGTGATCGCCGAGCGCGGCCATCGGCTCGAAGGCCGGCCCGTCGTTCATCCCCGCGACCTCGTGAAGGAAACCGTACTCGTGCTCGAACCGACGTGCAGCTACCGGCGGCTCTTCGAGGCCTTCCTCGCGCGAGCCGGGAGGCGTGCGTCGATCGTCTCCGAGTTCAATTCGATCGAGGCGGTCAAGCAATGTGTCGCGGCGGGAATCGGCATCTCTATCTTGCCGCGTTTTACGATCGAACACGAGCTCGACGAAGGCCGTTACGCGACGCTTCGCACCAACATGCGCGGCACGGTCGCAACGCAGCTTGCATATCGCGACGACAAATGGCTGACGCCCGCGCTCACGACGTTTCTGGATTGCGCCGGTAAAGCGTTGGTTTAGCGTCGAGCGTCGATAGCATCCAATGCTGCGGTGTTTTCGAGAGCCGAAAGATCGCCGGGCTCGAGCCCGAGATACCGCGCGCGTGCGACGCGCCGCATTACCTTGAGGTTGCGCGTCTTCGGCAGATCGTCGACGAAGTGAATCGCCTTCGGTCGCAGCGATTTGCCCATCACGTGCTCGATAACGACCATGAGTTCTTTGCGCGTTTCATCCGATTCGTCTTCACGCCGTTTCGCCACGACGAGACAGACGACGACGTCGCCTTTGATTTCGTCGGGTACCGCGATCGCGGCGGCTTCCTTCACGCGCGCGTCCGAGACCAGCGCGCTCTCGAACTCCGCCGGGCCGACGCGCTTGCCGGCGACGTTGATCGTGTCGTCGCTGCGCCCCCGAATGTACCAGTAGCCGTCCGGCTCGATGACGCACCAATCGCCGTGCACCCACGTGTCGGGAAAACGCTGCCAATAGGTTGACAGATAACGCTCGTCATCGCGCGCACCACTTGAGCTGCCGCCCCAAAACGATTGCGTCATACCGGGCCATGGTTCTTTGACGACGAGTTCCCCGACTTCGCCGCGCACCGGTTTGCCGCCGGCGTCGTACACGTCGGCCACCATCCCGGGAATCGGCCCGTGGAACGAATTCGGCACGAGCGGCATCGTCGGAAAGCAGCCGACGATTCCGCCGGCGATCTCCGTACCGCCGGAATAATTGATGATCGGAAGACGGTCACCACCGACGACGTGCGCGAACCATTTCCAGGGTTCCGTGTTCCACGGTTCGCCGGAGCTGCCCAACACGCGCATGCGCGAGAGATCGTGCGCGCGCACGGGCTCCGTACCGTGCACCATCAGCGCGCGAATCGCGGTTGGCGCGATGCCCAGGTGCGTGACGCCGTGCGTTTCACACACCGCCCACAAGCGATCGGGCTTGGGAAAATCCGGCGCGCCTTCATACAGTACCGCGGACGCGCCAAGGCCCAGCGCCGCGTAGATCAGCCACGGTCCCATCATCCAACCGATGTCCGTGAACCACAGCACACGGTCGCCGGACTTGATGTCCATGCATAAATAACCGTCGATCATCGACTTCATCGGAAAGCCGGCGTGCGCGTGCACGACGCCTTTTGGTTTGCCCGTGCTGCCGCTGGTGTAGAGCAGCAACAACTCGTCCTCGGCGGACGTGCGCTCGTACGTCTCGACGGGTTGATGCGTCGCGACGATCGTTTCCCAATCGTGGTCGCGTCCCGTCTTCATCGGCACGTCTTTCTTAAGTCGCTTATAAACGAGGACGTGCCGCACGCTGGGGGCATCCGCGAGCGCTTCGTCTGCCAGCGGTTTCATCAATACCGGCTTACCGCGACGCGACACGCCGTCGACCGTCAGAAGCACCTTCGCTTTCGCATCGGCGAGACGCGTTGCGAGCGCTTGCGGACCGTAGCCTGAAAATGCGGGCACGGTAACGGCGCCGATGTACGCTGCGGCAAGCACGCCGATGACCGTCTCGGGAATGAGCGGCATAAAGATCCCGATCGTGTCGCCTTTACGAACCCCGAGCGCGAGCAACGTTCCGGCAAGACGTGTGACGCCTTCGCGCAGCTGCGCGTACGTGAGCGTGCGAATTTCGCCGTCTTCGCCTTCCCACAAAATTGCGCGCACGTCGGCGCGTCCGCGTGCGATCCAACGATCGATGCAATTCGCCGCGGCGTTGTACTGTGCGCCCACGAACCAGCGGGCAAACGGCTTCCCACGCGAGAGATCGAGCAGCGACGTCCAGGGGCGATCCCACTCGAGATCGAGCATTTTGACGATCGTCTCGTTGAACGGACGAACGTCGCGCGCGCTAGCTTCGAGCAACGCCGGATACGAGTCGAGGCCCATCGCTCTTAGCACGCCTGTCAAATTTGCGGTGCGCTTCTGCTCTTCGCTCGGGTCCCAGCGGTATGCAGTTTCAGTCGGGGCACTCACGCGGCGTCGTTCAAGCCGCCGGGATAGGGCGCCTGCGCGTCGCGTCGAAGCCTGGCGGTCCTATGGTGGCGATCGTTCACGACTCCGACGAAGAGGCGATGATCCTCGAGATGGTGCGAACGCTGGTCGAGGAAAAAGTCGCACCGCGCGCCGCTGAGATCGACGAACGCGGCGAGTTTCCGTGGGACATCAAAGCGCTCTTCGCGCAGAACGACCTGCTCGGCATACCGTTCCCATCTGAGTACGGCGGAGTCGGCGGCTCATTTCTCACGTACGTGAAGGTCGTCGAAGAAATCGCCAAAGCGTGCGCGTCGAGCGCGCTGATCGTAGCGGTTCAAGAGCTCGGCACGTTGCCGATCATGATCGGCGGTGACGACGAACAGAAGCAGCGCTTCATTCCAAAGCTTGCGACCGGTGAGTTCCTTTGCGCGTACGCTCTCACGGAAGTCGGCAGTGGTTCCGACGCCGCGGGCTCGATGCGAACGCGCGCCGTGCGCGACGGCGATTCGTTCGTGCTCAACGGCAGTAAGATTTGGATCACGCAGGGCAGCGTTGCCGACGTCGTTACGGTCTTTGCCGTCACCGATCCCGAAAAGGGCGCGAACGGCATCAGCGCGTTTCTCGTCGAGAAGGGAATGCCGGGGTTCAACGTCGGCAAGCTCGAGAAGAAAATGGGCATTCGCGGCTCGCCGACGGTCGAATTGAATTTTGTCGACTGCCGGGTCCCGGCGGCGAACCTGCTCGGCGATCCGGGCGAGGGCTTCAAGATCGCGATGAAGGTGCTCGACAAGTCGCGACCCGGCATCGCGGCGCAAGCCTTAGGCATCGCGCAGGGTGCGCTGGACTATGCGACCCGCTACGCCAAAGAGCGGATCGCCTTCGGCAAGCCGATTGCCCAGCAACAGGGCATTCAGTTCATGCTCGCCGATATGCGCACCGAGATCGAGTCGGCGCGCCTTTTGCTCTACGAAGCGGCCCGAAAGTGCGACGCCGGCGCCCCCGACACGACCGAATTCGCCGCGATGGCCAAGCTCAAATGCGGCGACATTGCGATGAGCGTGACGACCGACGCCGTCCAGATCCTCGGGGGCTTCGGGTACTCGACCGAGTACCCGGTCGAGCGGATGATGCGGGACGCCAAAATCACGCAAATCTATGAGGGGACGCAGCAAATCCAGCGCATCGTCATCGCCCGGAAGATGGTCGGGCGAGCCTAAGCCCCCGGCAACATTAAAGAAGAGGACGACTCCCAGGAAAGTGGAAACGTCCCAGACTCGGCGCACGTTACTTGCTGAGTGCGTGCCTGAATAGAGAATTCGGCGAGTTATCGCATCGGGAGGGGGTGTCAAAAGCCAATGGCAGCTAAGAAAAAGACCATGAAGAAGACGACGAAGAAAACGGCGTCTAAGAAGAAGAAGTAACTTTCCTTTTCAAAACGGACTCATATCGAACGGCGCGTCGCTTTTGGCGGCGCGCTCTTTTTTGCTTTCGCGGCCGCAACGCGCGCGCGCAGCGGCGGAGTCTGGCAGAGTTTGACGGCGGGAC
>JBOHTT010000132.1:0-9688 GCA_050733775.1 Vulcanimicrobiaceae bacterium | reverse complement strand
TCATCGTGCCCGCGACCGTGCCGCAAGCGTTCGTCGGCATGCGCCTGGGCTTCATTTACTCGCTGATCGGCGTCATTGCCGCCGAGTTCATTCTCGCGACTGCAGGCGTCGGCTATCGCATAGCCTACGATTACAACAACTTCGAATCTCGGACGATGTTCGCTCTCATCCTGCTCGTCTTGATCGTCAGCATCGCTTGCAATCAGGGCTTGATCTCCATCGAGCGGCGCTTGGCGCGGTACCGGCGCGCATGACGCGCTCTCGTGCGAGACTGATTCGGCTTTGTTCCGCGATCGCGGTCATCGCGCTGTGGGCACTTCTGGCTCGTATCTTGGGCGAAGATTATTTGCCGGGGCCGGTGCTGACCGCGCAGGTGACGGCCCAAGGTTTTGCGCGAGGCTGGCTTTGGCAGGCAACCCTCACGACGCTCTCCGAAATTATTCCGGCGTTTGCAATCGCGGCGGTCGTCGGCCTTTTCTTCGGCGCCGTTCTCGGATTGTCGCGCATCTGGGGCGAGATTTTTGAGCCGCTCATTCTCGGCGTTTATGCCATTCCAAAAGTGACGCTGTATCCGATCTTTCTCTTGCTCTTCAAGGTTGGAGCTGCCTCGAAGATCGCGTTCGGTATGTTTCACGGTGTATTTCCTATGCAGATCATCGCCCAGGCGGCAATTGCGAATATGCGGCCGGTGTATTTGAAGGTCGCGCGCAGCCTAAACCTCACGCCCACCCAAACCGTCTTGCACGTTGTGATTCCCGCACTGGTTCCGGCAATCGTTGTCGGTTTGCGGCTCGCCTTCAGCCTTACGTTTATCGGCGTCGTTTTGGGCGAGATCTTCGCGTCGCGCGGCGGTTTGGGCTTCCTACTTTCCGCGGCGGATCAAACCTTCGACGTCAAACGGGTCAACGCGGTGATCGTCGTCCTCGCGATCATCGGAATCGGCGTCAACATTCTCTTCAATGCGCTCGAGCGCCGCATTGCGCCGGTGACGGGCGCCGAGCGTCAAGCGAATCTTGCGGGCTGATCCAATGCCGGCTTTGACGATGTTCGAGAAGATCTGGAACGGACACGTCGTCGCCACGCTCGACGACGGTACGGAACTGCTCTACGTCGATCGGCACATCATGCACGACCTAACCTCCTACAAAGCCTTCGCCGACTTAGAGGCAGCGAATCGTCAGCTGCGCCGGCCCGATCTCACCGTAGCGGTGCAAGATCACGTCATCCCGACGAACCCCGGTCGCAACGATTTCAGCTACGATAAAGGCACGGTCTTCATTCAGTCGCAGCGACGCTACACGAGCAAGTACGGCGTCATGCTGTTCGATCTCAATGACGCAGAACAAGGCATCGCACACGTCGTCGGCCCAGAGCTCGGCATCACGCTGCCCGGGCTCACGCTGGTCTGCGGCGACAGCCATACGTCAACGCACGGCGGGGTCGGCGCCTTGGCGCTCGGTATCGGCTCCAGCGACGTCACGCACGTGCTGGCCACGCAAACCTTACCGCTGCGACGTCCGAAACCTATTCGCGTGACCGCCGATGGAAATCTTGGCCGCGGATTATACGCCAAAGATCTCATTCTTGGCATCATCGCTCACGCGGGCGCTGCGGCCGGCAACGGTGCCGCAGTCGAGTACGCCGGCTCCGCCGTGCGAGTTTTGCCGGTCGAGGCGCGTTTGACGCTCTGTAACATGTCGATCGAGTGGGGGGCGCGCATCGGCATGGTCGCGCCGGACGACGTGACGTTCGAATATCTCGCAGAACGCCGCTTCGCGCCAAAAGGCGCCGCATGGGAAGCTGCGCTGCAAGAATGGCGCACGCTGCCGAGCGACGCGGATGCGCGATTCGAACGAGAGATACGCATCGACGCGGCGCGACTCGCGCCGCAAATCACGTGGGGTACGAGCCCCATGGACGCGATCGGCGTCGATGGAGCAATTCCCGACCCCGCGCGTGAAACGAATCCGGATCGGCGCGATACGATGAGGCGGTCTTTGAGCTACATGGGACTCACGCCCGGTACGCGCATCGAAGGATTGCCGATCGACATGGTCTTCATCGGCTCGTGCACGAACGCGCGCATCAGCGATCTGCGCATCGCCGCCGAAATTGCGAAGGGCAGAAAAGTCGCCCCGGGCATTCGCGCGATGGTAGTGCCCGGTTCGAGCTCCGTCAAGCGGCAAGCGGAGAACGAAGGCCTCGACCGGACCTTTAAAGAGGCCGGATTCGAATGGCATGAATCGGGCTGCTCCATGTGTGCCGCGCTCAATGCCGACTTCGTTCCTGCCGGCAAACGCTGCGTCGCGACGTCGAATCGCAATTACTAAAACCGGCTAGGTGGCGACGCGCGCACGCACCTTGCCAGCCCAGCGACGGCCGTCGCCGCAGCGGTAACCGGAAAGATCGTGGACGTGCGAAAGTTGCTCGGCGCCTAATGCAAAAGTTCACCACACTGGAAGCCATCGCCGTCCCGATGCTGCGGGACAACATCGACACCGACACGATCATTCCTATTCCGTTCTTAAAAGAACCGGACAGCGATCTCGGCAAGCATCTCTTTAACAATTTGCGCTACAACGAAGACGGCAGCGAGAACACCGAGTTCATCCTCAACCGCCCTGAGTACCGCACCGCTAAAATTGTCGTGTCGCAGGAGAATTTCGGCTGCGGAAGCTCGCGCGAGCACGCTGTGTGGGCGCTGCTTGCGTTTGGCATTCGATGCGTGATCGCCGGAAGTTACGGCGACATCTTTTACAATAACAGTTTGCGCATGGGGCTCTTGCCGGTCGTGCTGCCACGCGCACAGCTGCGCGCACTTAGTGATGCGACTGTGCAAGGCGCGGGCTTGCGCAGCACGCGGGTGGATCTCGAAATGCAAACGATCACAGACCCCGGCGGAGGGCTGCACCGCTTCGAGATCGATCCGACCCGGCGCCGGATGTTGCTCGAAGGCCTCGACGCGATCGGCATGACGCTGCTGCATGCCGATGCAATCGCATCGTTCGAACGAGACGCTCGGCGACGGCGTCCTTGGGCGTACGAGCTGCGGAGCTGACGGCCCAAGGAGGCTGGCGACACCCCACGAAAATCGCCGCCGGAGGCGCTTTAAAAGGTGGCAATCTCGACTATTCAACTGCAGATCAGCACCTCGTACAAGCAGTCGGCGCTCACGACCGGCGCGCTGGCGGCAGTAGGTGCTTCAGACAAAGCTGCCATAACGACGCCGCCGTCCGTTCAAGTTCCGGAATTGCTCTCACCCCCCGTGCACGCGGGGCTCCCGATCGGCAGTCCAGGTGCGGACGTCAAGGGCGCGGCCCTCAACTATTCCGGGAGCGTCAATCTCGGCCCGGCGGTAAAGGGCTAGGCCGTAAGCCGCATTTTCGTCACCGGCGCGACAGGCACGTGCGGCCGCTTTGTCGTGCGGGAGCTCCTTTCGCGCGGATACGAGGTCATCGCGCATTCGCGAATGCCGACGCAGATCGACGGATGCATCAACGCGCCCGCCGAGCTATACGCGATTGGAACGCAAAATCGACACATTCGCAGCTCCGACGGAATCATTCATCTCGCCAGCACGCGACAGAAGCGCCGCAATGCCGTTATCACCAGCGACATCATCGGGACCGGAGCACTGATCGATCTGTGGCAGCGCGGACCTTTCGTCTACGCGAGCAGTCAAATGGTATACGGTCTCGGCGACGAGCCAAAAACCGAACAGACGCCCGTCGACCCGACCTCCTCGTGGTACGACATGGGCAAGTACGTCTGTGAATTTCAACTCAGCTCCGCGTGCGATCGGAACGGGCGCGGTGCCGGGATCGCGTTGCGCGTTCCGGCAGTGCTATCCGCGTCGCGCAGCCGCGGACAAACGCTCGACATGCTCTATCGAGACATGATGCGAGGCGCAACGTTCGTTTTCGACTCCGAGGAGACACTCGAAACGGCCGGCAGCGATTACATCAGCGGTCCGGATCTCGGCAAAGCCTACGCATCCGCACTTGCGATTTCGGCTAGCGGTCCGTACAACGTCGCGACGGGATACTTCACCTGGAAAGCTCTGCTCGAAGGCCTCGCACAGGCGACCGGCGCGAAGGGACGCTATATGGTCGGAAAGAGTGGAACCGTCGGTGGGCTCGAGGCGCGCTTGCCGCAGCGCCGGTCGCGGCTCGACACGTCACGCTTCAAGAGCATCGTTCACACCGAGGCGGGCGAAACCGTCGAGCAAATTCTTGCCGAGTTCGCCGCGCGCATCAAGCCGGGTCTGCCTTCACCGCCGGAAGACGAGCCGCTGCCCGACCTCGGGACCTAGCTCGCTCCCGGCTAAAGCCCTGGGTCTCAGGCTCCGACGACAAGGATGTGAGCGCCCGCGCCTATCCGGAGCTTCTGCCGAAGGAGCATCTATCCGACGCCCTCCAGATGCTGCTGGCGCAAAGCTCGACGAGCGAGTTTTTGCAGCGGTATTTCGAGCGCGAGCCACTGCACATTCGGCGCGGCGATCCCGCGTATTTTCGCGAGATCTACGACGTCGCAGAAATCGAAAGCTCGATCGTTGCCGGCGCGCTGGAACACGACAAGTTCTGTCTTATCAAGTCGGGTGCAGCCCAAATCGCCGCGGAAGAAATGACGCTCGAGCGGCACTATCAGCGTGCGCGCCACACGGGGCGAAAGCCGGAGCTGGTCCTCGACTCGCGGGCGATTCTCGCACATTTCACCAACGGCTACACGCTCGTCATCAAGGACGCATCGCTCTTTAGCGCGCGCTTGCAAAAGTTCGTGAACCGGGTCCAACAGCGACTTGGCTTCTACGCGCTAGCGAACGTCTATTTCACGCCGCCGAAGGCGCAAGGCTTCGACGTCCATCACGATACGCACGATACCCTCGTGATGCAGATCGAAGGCAAAAAAACCTGGCGCGTTTACGAACCGATCGTCGAGCTGCCCATCGAAACGCAGCCCTTATCGAAGGAAGGCCTAAAGCAGCTCAAGCTCGCGCGCGAAATCATGCTCGAACCCGGCGACACGCTCTACGTGCCGCGCGGATTCCCGCACGAAGCGATGACGACGGCGGACGGCCGCTCGTTGCACGTGACGCTGGCACTTTGCCCGATGCGCGTGATCGATTTACTCGAAGCCATGATCGATCTCGCGGCCGTCACCGACGTCGAATTGCGACGTTCGCTGCCCTTCGGCTGGCACGAGTCGAAAGAATTTCCGGCGCAGTTTGCGGCCCTGCTTCGCGACCGTTTGCCTAAGGCGTTGCCTGCCGCGCACGTCGCGCCGGCCACCTCTATGGTGTTGCGCGACCTGTTTGCGACGACGCGCGTCGAAGCCGGCGGAAATTTTGAGGAGCTCGAGCGCTCGCAATCGCTCAGCCCGTCGAGCGTCGTCGCGCTGCGCGACGATGCACCGTTCATGCTGCGCCGCACGGATGCAATGCTCGAGCTGCTCCTCGCCGGCAAATCGGTGACGTTCCCCGTTGCCTACGCGCCGCTTTTCGATCGCCTGCAAGAAGGTCCACTGACGTTGCAGCAAGTCGACGCGATCTTACCGCGCAACGTCGGGCAGTCACTCGTGAAGATGCTCCTCTTGGAGGGCTTGGTCGCCGTAGATTAGGGCGATTGTTTCCGGGCAGACTAAGCAGATGAAATACGTCTGGGTCTCCGGACACTGGCGGTAACCCTCCCACAAAAACTCGGAGCCGAGCTGATCGGAACGTTTTTTGCGACGCTCGTTCCGACGGCGGTTGACGTCCTTTACTATACCGGCGCGCACGTGGACTTCGTGTCGCGTTGGCTGGCGCGCGGCTTGATCACGCTCGCCATGATTTACGCCTTCTCGGAGGTCTCCGGCGCGCACATCGATCCGGCTGTTTCGCTCGGTTTCGCCCTTCGAGGAGTTCTGCGCGTTCGTCAACTGCTCGCGTACGTCTGCGCGCAATTCACGGGAGCGTTTGCTGCCGCCGGGTTAGCGTACGCGCTGTGGCACCACGACATCGTCCTGGGCGCAAGCCATCCCGGAACGGGATATTCGCATCCGATCGCGTTTTTGGCGGAAATCGTCGCGACGTTCTTGCTCATGCTGGTGATTCTCGGCACGGCCGAGCAGGAAGCCGTGGTCGGAAAGCAGGCTGCGCTCGCCGTCGGATTTACGGTGTCGACTTGCGGTTTTTTCGTCGGAGCGATTAGCGGTGCATCGATGAACCCCGCTCGTTCCATCGCGCCGCAAGTGCTCGGCGGCGATTTCGATTTGCTCTGGATCTACGCGGCCGGCCCGTGCATCGGAGCGGCGTTTGCGGCTTTCGCAGCCTATTTCATCTACGGTCCACCGCGACACGGCGAAGAAAAGGCTGGACACGGTGCCTGAAGGTGCTTCGATTTCTCGCATCGAGTCATGGCTGGCTCGCGGCGGACAACCGGTGCGCGATGACTACGGCCGCCTTTACGAAAGCGGCATTCGTCTCGTCGTCAATCTGCGAAAGAATCACGACGAGGCGGCAGACATCGAGCGCCATGCGCCGCGACTCACGAGTTTGCGCATACCCGTGCGCAACGATCGTGCGCCGAGCGACGAACAGGCCGAGAAGTGGCTGGCGTTATGCGAAGCAGCGCGGGGGCAACTGCCGATCTACGTTCACTGCCATGAAGGCCATGGGCGCACGTCCGTCTTTTGCGGGCTCGTGCGCATCGCGCAGGGCTGGGACTTGGAACGCATCTTCGCGGAAGAGCGAGGGTACGATTTCGATCCCGATAAGCAAAAGGAACAGGCCGCGTTCATTCGACGTTTCGCCGAAGACGTCAAGGCGGGCCGACGGCACGCGCCTTCATTATAAGGGAGGCATCCGCTTCGCTACCCGTCGAAATCGACACCGGTGAATCGGCTCCGCCAGAAACGCTTTCTCTTTTTTGTTTTTCTGGTTGGAATAGCATGCCCGGCTATGGCAGCGACGCACGCCTCTCTTCAGATTGCGCCAACGAGCCTTACGCTCGACGGAGCGCGCTCGACGGGCGAGGTCGTCATGAGCAGCCTCGACGCGCGCACGCTCATCTTCGATCTCGAAACGGTTGCGTGGAAGCAAAACGGCGATAGCGACTCGTTTTCGCCGACGTCAGACCTCGTCGTCGTCCCGCCGGTCTATGATGTCGCTCCCTATCGCCAGGTGCTGGTGCGCGTCGGCTGGACGAACAAGAGCGAAAGCGTCGACGAGCGCGCGTTTCAAATTCGTTTTCGGGAAGTGCAGCCGCCCGGCGCGACGCAAACGGCGCGCACACTCGAAGCGCCCGTCTTCATTGCACCCTCGGAGCGTCGTGGCGAAGCGCGTTACGAGCTTCAGCGCACGAGCCCCGAAGAAGCGCGACTGATCGTCGAAAACGCGTCCAACACTCACGTGTTTCTCGGCGACGTCAAGCTCACGAGCGGCAACGAGACAGTGTTCAGCGGCGCTCTCCGCACCTATGTCTTAGCGGGAAACACGCGCAACTTCACGATTCGCCTCGCACGTCCGGTCGAAGGAAACGAAATCGAGCTCCACAATCGCGCCGACAAGGAAGAGTCGACGGCAAATGTCACGGTTCGCTGAGCGATTCCTGATTGCTGTCCTTTTAGCGCTCGCATGCGCCTGCCGCGCCGTCGCGCAAGAGCGCATTTCATCGCCCGACCTGAACGTGCACAGCGAAACTTTGGCCGTGTCGCTGAACGGCGTAAACGTGTCCGATGGAACGACGGTATACCTCTCCAACGACGGTATGGTGTACGTCAGGCAAGACGATCTGGCCAGCTGGGGTCTCAAATATCCCGTCGAGCCGGCGCTGCCTGATTACGACAATGCGTATGCGCTGCAGTCGCAGCTCAATCTCGCGGTTTCAGTCGATCGCTCACAGGAGCGCCTCGAGATCGTCGCGCCGCCGACCGCCTTCATCGGCGGTCCCGAGCGCATTCGACAAGTCGCGACACCGGGAAGCGGCGCGTTTCTCAATTATCGCTTGAATTATCAGAATGCCAACTCGTCTTCATTGGCCACAACGAACGGCGCCTACAACTTCTTTTTCACGCGGAACGCAAACACGCTGCAAGTCGACTACCAGAGCGTCTATACGTCGAACGGGATGATGTTTAACCGCACGCTCGCGCGCTTGTACCGTCTCGACGTTCCAGGCCATCGGGTTTTGCAGCTCGGCGAGGGTTCGCTCATGGGCGGGGACGTCGGAAGCAGCACGCCCTACGTCGGCCTTCACGTCGCCAGCAGCTTTACCGGCGATCCCTTGTTCAACACGTATCAATTGCCAAGTGTGGACGGCATTGCGACGAGCCCGTCCATCGTTCAGGTCTTCGTCAATAACGTGCTCTTGGTACGCCTCGAAGTTCCCGAGGGCCCGTTTACCGTGCGAGACCTGCCGGCGTCCGCAGCATACAGCGACGTCGTGCTGGTGATCACTGACGCCACCGGTCGCACGAGAACGGAAGTCGTTCGGCCGACGGTCGATCAGGATTTTCTGCGTCCGGGACTCCTGAGCTATAACGTCGACGGCGGCTTCGAGCGTACGTCGACTCCATTCGGAAGCCCGAAGTACGGCAAGCCGCTCGGTTCGACGACGCTGCGCTACGGCTTAACGCCGTGGCTAACGATGCAAGGCATGGGCGAGTCGGTTGAAGGCAATCCCTTTGAGGCCGTCGGCTTTCAAGTCCGCCCGGGCTACGGACAGCGCGCGACGGTGTGGTACGGCGACGGCAAACTGCGAAGAACCGCTCGCATCAACTACGAGCTCAAGGTCGGCAAGTTCACCTTTCGCGATCAGGTAAGCTCGAACGCCGAAGTCAAGCCGTATTCTTACGAGGCCGGTATTGAGTCGCGCTACGACGAGAACGCTGAAGCAACATACAATCCGAGCTCTCAGCTCGCGTTCAGCTTGCGGCTCAACCGCAACTTGAGTAGCACAGGCTCGACGACGTCCCTCATGACGTTTGAGAGTCGACTCAACCTGCCCAATTTCACCGTCATGCTACGCCCCAGCTACGACAAGGTCAATCACGTGGTTAGCGCAACGCTCGAGCTCACGCAGCGCATTCGCGACATTCATCAATTGCAGGAGACGGTCACGCGAAATGCGCGTGAACCCTACGGCGCTACCCTTTCTTATCAAAAAACGCAGCGCGATCAAGACGACCCTTGGAGCTGGCGCGTCCAAGACGCCGAGGGCGTTAACCAGATGCGCGAGGTCACGCTCGAGGATCGCATGCCCTGGACGAACGCACGTATCGTTGCCAGCGATCAAAACGGGATCGGCAACGTCAATGCCGAGCTCACCGGCGGACTCGCTGCCGCCGGATTGGGAATTAACGCGTTGCGCACGATCGAACAGGAAGAAGTGCTTGGCGTCGTACGTCTCCCGGGATTTCCCGGCGTACGCATCGACGTCAACGGATCGCCCGCGGGCTTCACCGACGGAAATGGTAATCTGATCCTGCGCCGCCTCTCAGCGCTGCAAGAGAACGTCATCCTCGCGGATCTGTCGACGATTCCACTCGGCGTCGGCGTCAAAGATCCGCTGCCGATCGTGCCGCTGCCGTCGACGCCGGTGTCCATCGATATGCTGGCACCGAAAGCGCAGAGCCTGCTCCTTCGCATCGTGGACGCCGCCGGAAAGCCGCTGCCGCCCGCCAGTTGGATTAAAGCTGATGACGGCACGGA
>JBOHTT010000131.1:0-9550 GCA_050733775.1 Vulcanimicrobiaceae bacterium | reverse complement strand
GCGTGAGGCGGGCGCTGCTGGTAGACTGCTCGTCGATCCGTGGGAGCAAGCATTTATAAGGACGGATGCAAAGAGAATAAGGACAAGGACACTGGGACCCTTAATCCGCATCGGACGGCAACCTTTCATACTGAGTAGACGAGCTTAGGGAAACTATGCGTCTAAGCGGCTTGGCGTCAGAGGGGCTGAGGCACCAATGGCATTTAGGGCTTGAGCCCCGCGCCAAACAGGCCAAAGGTTAAAATCTGCACGAGCATCGCGCCGGTTGTTCACTCGCCTCGCAAATCGGCAGTTGCCGGAATTAGCTACAGCGCCTTCGCGCTGCTGCGCGCGGTAGATTTCCTCGACGCGCACGATCGTGTCGATTTGATCCGGAAGCTTTGTCCGGGCGCAAGCGCACGATGCGCTGGAAGCGCAAGGCAAAGCCGCTCGTGTGCGGAGCTGCGATGCACGACGTCGAACGCGATCTCGACGACTTGTGGCTCGACCGGAATCTCCCAGCGGCTCAACCCCAAGCGCTCGTACGTGCGTTGTGCCTCCGCTTCGGGAATGCGGTGATTCTGAAACCACGCCGGCATCTCCGCAATTCCGACGTTCCTCAATCCCCGTTACGCCTTGCCGATCAGGGCAGTTCGCCGCCGGCGCCGCGAGCGGCGAACGTGTTATCCGAGAGCACTTCAGGAAGTTGTGTGAATTGAGAACGGTTCGCTGCTTCGGCTCTCCCTCGAACTCGCCGACGTTCGTGACCTCCAGTTCCGACACGAACTCGCCAGTTGCAGCGCATCCAGCTCGAGCTTCGCGGGCGGCATCGAGATCCGCCCCGCCGCGATGCGAGCCTTGAAATGCTAGCACGTTTTGCGAGCGTTCAACCTCTCGGGTGTGCAGTTCGGCGAGCTTGCGATTTAATGCGGTCGCAAACAGAACATAATAGGCGGCAACTGCTTGTCCCTTGAGGTCTGGAGGTTGCGGTCCAATGCGAGTGCCGGGTGCGGGTGTCCTAGTCCTCGTCCTCTCTACGTCTATTCTTGTGAATGCATGCTCTCATGGGTCGACAAGTCGTCTACCCACGGCCCCGGCTGCGCGCAGCACGGGCGTCTACCGGCACATAATGTCCGGAGGCCCGACATTCGTACGACGAACTGCTTGCAGCAGCGACTCCACACAAAATCTTCCTTGCAACCTTACGGCGGCTATTGGTGCCGGCGACATCGGCATCGTGACAGCGGCGGTTTACAACAGCGCTGGGGTCTCGATCAGTTCGATCACGAGCGCGACGATCATTGACAACGGAGGCGGTGGTACGCCAAACGTGCTTGCCGCAGGATGGCTTGGTGCGGGGGTCTCCTCGATCACCGTCAATACATCGAAGTCCGGATCGTACGTGTACGTCGAGGTCGACGAATACTCTGGTGTTAATACGAGCACGCCGGTCGATCAGCACGTCGCAGCGGCTTCCGTGCACTCCGGAGCAACTTGCTCGCCCAATTCGCTGACACCAACGCAGGCCGGCGATCTTGCGATCGAATACGTCGCAAACTTCACTGTCTCGGCGAGTCCGGTGCAGGGGACGTATTCGACCTCTCCCTCGACGACAACCACTATTGAAGGGAACAGCAGCGGCAACATCCTCGCGCTCGAAGGCTGGTCGGTCGATTCCGGCACAAGTGCGATTACTGGAACGTGGACGTGGAGCACATCTCAATCGGAGCAGTGCGGATACCTTTTGCTGAACCCAGCCGCAGCATCGACATTAGTGCAGCGGACCGCTTGCGGCAGCGACTCCACCCAGAATCTCTCTTGCAACCTTACGTCGACCATCGCCAGTGGCGACGTTGGCATCGTGACGGCGGCGGTTTACAACAGTGCCGGAGTCTCGATAAGTTCGATCACGAACGCGACTGTCATCGACAACGGAGGCGGAGGCACGTCCGGTGCCGTTGCCGCAGGATGGGTCGGTGCGGGGGTCTCGTCGGTCACCATCAATACATCGAAGTCCGGGTCGTACGTGTACGCCGAGGTTGACGAATACGCCGCCGTCAATACGACCACGCCGGTGGATCAACACGTAGCAGCAGCTTCGATGCACTCCGGAGCAACCTGCTCGCCGAATTCGCTAACACCAACGCAGGCCGGCGATCTTGCGATCGAATATGTCGCCAACTTCACAGCCTCAGCGAGTCCGGCCCAAGGGACGTATTCGACCTCTCCCTCGACGACGACGACCATTGAAGGGAACAGCAGCGGTGGCATCCTCGCGCTCGAAGGCTGGTCGGTTTATTCCGGCACAAGCGCGATTACCGGAACGTGGACGTGGAGCACATCGCAATGGGAGCAGTGCGGCTTCCTTCTACTGAACCCCGCGAGCGCGAATCCTTCGCCGACACCTTCACCGACGCCGACGGGATCGTACTCTTACACCAATTACACGCAGATCCAGAACGGTCAGGAATGGCCCTCGAATTTCCGGCCTTACTGCGCAAATGCGACATACAATTCGTCATCTCCGTGCCCGTGGAACGATACCTTGCCGGATAACCCGCAAAATCTCGATCCGAACAGCGCGACGATTATTTCCAGTCTTTTCGCATCGTCCGACAACATCATATTGCCCGGCGACTTTTCGGAAGCCGGTGACTACAGCCGGCCGATTTATCTCGCCAGCACCAGCGACCCGAACGTAACGATAACGTGTAATCCTGGATCGTGCCCGGAGGGTAACCAAACGATTCACATACCGTCGGAAGCCCGTCCGTCGGGTGGAAGCGACCATCACATGGGCGTTGTCGAACCCGATGGAACCGAGTGGGATATGTATAACGCATCCTACGGCGGTGGCTCCAGCGGAACAGCATCGTATCTCATCAAGACCACTATTAGAGGCGATGGCTCGAGCACGGTTACGGATGGTGGCGCCGCGGCCGCTGGGATGATTCGATTCGACGAACTATCCCGCGGTGTGGTCCCCCACGCACTATTCGCTGTTACCGCTTGCGTAAAGGATGGTACTAGCTTCCAATATCCCGCGAAGTCAGCAGGTATTGGTTGCAGCAGTGGGACGCCCCCGATCATGGGAGCGAGGCTACAGCTGACGCTTACGGATGCGCAGATCAATGCGCTCGCATTGCCAGCATGGGAAGCAGCGATTCTTCACGCGATGCACGACTATGGAATTTACATCGGAGATACCACGAACTACCCGAACCACGCAGCGCCCGGCGATGTCGAATTGCGTTGGGAATCTGCGACGCAGTTTATCTCTTTCGGCCAAACGTATCCGGGATCGAATTTCACCGGGCTTCAAACCGGAAATTGGGAACCCACTGGAATTGACTGGAAAAGCGATCTTCGCGTCGTCGGCAGCTGCTATGCCTTGGAAACCTGTTCGCAGTAATCAGCCTCTATGAAGGATTCTTGAAGCCCTCTCGGTCGACCGTCGAGCGGTAGATTTCCTCAACCCGCTCGATGGTGTCGATCTGATCGGCAAGCTTGTCGGGACGCAAGCGCACGATGCGCGGAAAGCGCAGCGCAAAACCGCTCTTATGCAGATCGCTGCGGTGGACGACGTCGAACGCAATCTCTACGACGACTTGCGGTTCGACGGGAATCTCCCAGCGACTCAGGCCCAGCTGCGCGTACGCTTTTTCGGCTTTGCCTTCGGGAATGCGGTGACTCTGAAACCATCCCGTCATCTCGAGAATTTCGACGTCCGTGAGTCCCGAATACGCTTTGCCGATCACGAGCAGCTCGCTGTTGGCGCCCCGAACGGCGAAGGTGTAGTCGGAAAGCACTTGTGCGCGCCGTCCGTGGCCCCATTCGACGGCCACCACGACCGCGTCGAGCGTGTCCAGCTCGCGCTTGAGCTTCATCCACGCTTTGCCACGCTTTCCTGGAACGTAAGGGCAATCGGTGCGCTTGAAGAGCAGCCCCTCGTTGCCGCGCGTGCGCGCCGCGACAAAACGTTCCGCAATGTCTTCTTGCGTCGCGCCGGTTTCCAAGACGCTCCACGGCGCTGTCCGCAATACGCCGGCGTTTAGACTAAGATCAGCGAGGATTTCGCGCCGTTCTTCCAACGGACGATCGAGCATGAAATCGCGGTCACGCGCCAGGCAATCGAAGACCACGTACGCAACCGGGGCGCTCGCGAGAAGCTCGGGAGTCGGATCTTTACGTTGAAGCCGCGTCTGCAATTCCCGAAACGGGGAGATCCCCTCGCCGCGAACCGCGACGATCTCCCCGTCCAGGATGACGTCGCCGCGAACGGTTTCGCGCAGCGCCGTAACGACTTCGGGCCAAGCATCGCTCGTTTCGTTCATACGGCGCGAGAACAAGCGAACGCGGTCGCCGTACTTGTGCGCTTGAATCCGAACGCCGTCGTACTTGTCTTCGACGAGCCACGTCTGCGTCGTGAGCTCCTTGTATTCAGAACCGAATGCCAGCGGCGATGCCAGCATGAACGAAATCGGCGAGCCGTACGCGATCTCGACGCGCGCGAGCTGTCGGTCCTTGGCGGCAATCGCAACGACGCCGACGTCCCGCGCGGCCATTGCGGCGCGGCGCACGTCTTCGATCGGCGCATCGAACGCTTCCGCGATGCCTTCCAGGATCAAACCTTCGCGCAAGCCGATGCGAAGGTCGCCGGTGAGAACCTTGATCAGATACTTGGCTTCCAGCGGGGTTTCGCACGAACCCAGCGCGCGCTCCACCAAAATTCGGCGGCGGCGATTCGCCGCTTTCCCCGACGCCGTTGCCATCTCGTCCAGCAATCGCATGAGCGAGCCTGGTGTGAGCGTCATGCGGAAGAGACCCAAATCGTGAGGAGCGCGCAGATGTTCCGCGAGCGCCGTGCCGAGATCGCCGCTACTCCGGTAGGACGCCCCGAGCTCGTCGTCGGTGATCCCCCACGCCGCTTTGGCCGCCGCGACGATCGTTGCGCTGCCGACCGAAACCGACAGGGAGCTGCCGAAAAACCGGGCAGCGGCAGCGACGTCGTCGTCGTGCTCGAGAGCTCGAAGGTATGACGCCAGCAGCGAAGTCTTCGCGAGTTTTCCGGGCTCGCACGCGATAGCTTCGGCGACGTCGGCGAACCTTTTCATCGCACGGCGTGTTGCCAGCGCCAAATGGACCAGGGCACCTGGCTGGCATTCGTGGTCCTCGAGGCGTTTCTGTGTTTGACGCCTGGGCCCGCCGTAATGTTCGTCGTGGGAACGGCGCTCGGCCGCGGTCGAGCAGGCGGCTTTGCTGCGACGGCCGGCATCGTAGCCGGAAATACCGTCTACTTCATCCTGTCGGCAACGAGTCTCGGTGCCATCCTGATGACTTCGTACGAAGCGTTCACGGTCGTGCGCTGGCTCGGTGCCGCGTACCTCGTGATTCTCGGCGTGCGCATGCTGTTCGCGCGCGAACGCATCGACGCGGCCCGTCCGCTCAGGCCGCATGCCACGTTTGCCGGAGGTGCGATCACGCAGCTCTCCAACCCTAAGGCGCTCGTGTTCTTTACCGCATTGCTGCCGCAATTTATCGACGCGCATCGCTCGCTCGTGCCCCAAGTGGCGATTCTCGGCGTCACGTCGCAGGTTATCGAAGCGCTGGTGATGACGGGATACATTTTGCTGACAAGCGCGGCATCGGCGTCCTTTGGGCGGAGCGCGCTGGCCGGGGCGTTTCCGCGCATCGCCGGCGTGGTCATGATCGGCGCCGCCGTGAAGCTGGCGTTGACGAAGCGGACCTGACCTAAGGACCGCGAAAAGACGCGCCACTTATGGTCACTGCATTCATCCTGATGAACGTCGAAACAGGGCGCCTGCGCGCGCTGGCCGACGAGCTGCTGCAGATCGACGGGATCACCGAGGTCTATAGCGTCGCAGGCGGCTGGGATCTCGTCGCGATAGCGCGCGTGCGGAAGCACGAGTCGCTCTCAGACCTCATCACGGAGCACGTCGCCGGTTTGCGAGGAATCGTGAAAACCGAAACCCTCATCGCATTCCGCGCCTTCGCGAAACGCGACTTAGCGCTAATGTGGGACATCGGAGTAGACTAGTGCGCATCTACGACAATCTCGCCGACACGTTCGGCAACACGCCGCTGGTCAAGCTCGCGCGCGTAAGCCGTGGCGCGGGCGCAACGGTGCTCGTGAAGATGGAATCCTTCAATCCGGCCGGCAGCGTCAAAGATCGCATCGGCATCGCGATGATCGAAGCTGCGGAACGCGACGGCTTGCTGCGTCCGGGCAAGATCGTCATCGAGCCGACGTCCGGCAATACCGGAATTGCGCTCGCGTTCGTTTGCGCGGCGAAAAATTATCCGCTGATTCTTACGATGCCCGACACGATGACCGTCGAGCGGCGTACTTTGCTGAAAGCGTACGGCGCACAGCTGATTCTCACGCCCGGATCCGGCGGGATGAAAGCGGCGATTGCAAAGGCAGTCGAGATTCGTGACAGCAGCCCGGACGTGTACTTCATGCCCGGGCAGTTCGACAATCCGGCGAATCCGGAGATCCATCGTCGCACGACAGGCGAGGAGATCTGGCGCGACACCGACGGTGCGGTCGATATTTTCGTCGCCGGCGTCGGCACGGGCGGCACGATTACCGGCGTCGGCGAGCTGTTGCGAAGCCGTAAGCCGAACGTCGAATGCATCACGGTCGAACCGGACACGTCGTGCGTCTTAGCAGGCGGTGCGGCGGGTCCTCATCGCATTCAAGGCTTCGCAGCCGGCTTCGTTCCGGCAGTGCTGAACACGAAGATCTACAGCGAGGTCATCCAGGTCAGCGTCGACACGGCATTTTCCATGGCGCGTCGCCTGGCGCGAGAAGAAGGAATGCTCGTCGGCATCTCGAGCGGCGCCAACGTGTGGGCGGCGCTGCAAGTTGCAGCACGCCCGCAAAATACGGGTAAGCTCATCGTCACCGTGGCATGCGATACCGGCGAGCGCTATCTGTCCAATCCGCTCTTTACGGAACAGGAAACGCCGGTTGTCGAGCCGGCACTCGCGCAACCCTAAGCATGCTCCGGCGAACGACGCTCGCACTGCTATGTTTGTCCGCCATGCTGCTCGGTGCATCATCGCACCGGTCGGTCGCAACGGTCGGTGTAACGCGTGCGACGCTAGCGAACGGTCTGCAAGTCGTCGTCCTGCGCGATCCTTTGGCGCCCGTCGTCTCGACGATGCTGAACTACGAAGCGGGTTCGGACGAGGAGCCGATTACCGGCCTTGCGCACGCGCAAGAACATATGATGTTCCGCGGAAGCCGCAGCGTTTCAGAGACGCAGTTTTCAGAGGTTACGGCGCTCACGGGCGGTTCGTTCGATGCGGACACGCAAAATCAAATCACGCAATACTTCTTCACCGTGCCGTCACAGGATCTCGATGCCGTGCTGCATCTCGAGGCTTCGCGCGCGCAGGGAATTCTCGACACGCAGCAATCGTGGGAGCAAGAGCGCGGCGCGATCGAGCAGGAGGTGCAAAGCGATAACAGCTCCGCCGGTTATCGGCTGTACGTCAAGATGCGTCAGAATCTCCTGGCTGGCACGCCGTATGCCGACATCGGGCTCGGCACGTTGCAAAGCTTTTCGCAGCAGGTCAACTCCAAAGCGCTGCAAGCCTTCTATGCCAAATGGTATCACCCGAACAACGCGATCTTGGTAATTGCGGGCGACGTCGATCCTACGGCGGCGATCGCGAAAGTCAAGCGGCTCTTCGGTTCGATTCCCGCGAAAACGCTGCCACCGCGCGCCGAGGTGAAGCTCGGCCCGCTGCATCCACGGCTCTTCACCGATACGAGCGCCAACGGACAAACGGAAGTTTTCCTCGCCTATCGTTTTCCGGGCAGCGACAGCGCTGATTACGCTGCCTCGCAAGTCTTGGTGGACGTCCTCAATAGCAAGCGCGCGAACTTGTATCGGCTGGTCGCAACCGGTAAAGCTTTCGATGTCGGCGTCCAGTCACAAGCATTCCGCAAGGCCGGCTTTGCGTATGCGGAGCTCGACGTCGCTCCCACGGTCCAGCCGCGAGCGGCGCTTGCGCAGTTGCAAAAAGTCATCGACGGATACGTTAGGAGCGGTCTGCCCGCAGATTTGGTGGCGGCTGCGAAGTTGCGCGAGACGACATCTGAACGATTCTCTGCGAATTCGATTTCCGGCCTCGCATCGGAGTGGAGCGACGCACTCGCCAACGAGCATCGCACGCCCGATGAGGATTTGGCGGCAATCGAACGCGTAACGACGGCCGACGTCAACCGCGTGGCGCGAAAATATCTCGGCATAACGTCAACCCGTGCGTACGCCGTGCCGAAGAATTCCGGTATGGTGGGAAGCGAGCAAAAGGGACAAGCGCCCGAGAACAATACGATCGTTCCGAACCATCGGGAGCCGCTGCCGGTGTGGGCGCGGAGCCTGCTGACGAACCTTCGCGTCCCCGATTTGAAGACGCACCCTACCGTCACCGTGCTTTCAAACGGAATTCGTCTGATCGTGCAGCCGGAACCGTTCACGCATACGATCGTGCTGCGTGGCGCGATCAAGACGGCGCCCGACATGGAGGAGAAGCCCGATAAAGACGGCGTCGCTTCGCTTACCAGCACGCTGCTCGGCTACGGCACGACCACGTATGACCGGCTCGCCTATCAGCGGCAGCTCGATGCGATTGCGGCCGATGTTTCGTCGGGCTCCTCGTTTTCGTTGAACGTCACGACGGAGCATTTCTCGCGCGGGGTGCAGCTGCTTGCCGATGCGCAACTACATCCCGCGATGCGCGCGACTGACTTTGCAATCGTCAAACAGCAAGAATACGAACAAGTCGCCGGTGACGAGAAAACCCCGAATCACTTGGCGCGCATCTCGCTCGTCAATGCGCTGTATCCGGAAAACGACCCGTCGAGGCGCAACGCCACGCCGGCATCGGTCGAGCATCTTACACTCGCCGACGTTCGCGAATGGTACCGGACGGCATATCGCCCCGATCTCACCTCGATCGTGATCGTCGGCGACGTCACGCCGGCACAAGCGCGCGCCGTGGTCGAGCGGTGGTTCGGCGGCTGGCAAGCGCGCGGACGCAAACCGCAATTGTATCCAAGCCCCGTCCCGAACAACGCACCGGCAAGTTTCTCGGTCCCGGCGACGGGGCGCGTGCAAGATCTCGTCATCTTGGCGGAAACATTGCGCCTGCGGCGGTCTGACAAGGACGTTCCTGCGTTGCAAGTCGCGAACGCGGCGCTGAGCGGCGGATTCTATGCGTCCATTCTCTTTCAAGACTTGCGCCAAAAAACCGGATACGTCTATTCGGTGAACACCGGCTTCGATCTGGGGCGTACGCGCTCGACCTTCGACGTCGTCTACGGCGCCGATCCGAGCAACACGACGAAGGCGAACGCGCTGATCGCTCAAGACTTGCAGCAGCTTCAGACGAAGCCGCTCTCGCAAGATCGCATGCAAATAGCGAAGGCGTTGCTCCTTGGGACCGCAGCCACCGACCAGCAAAGCTACACCGGGATCGCGGACGCGCTGCTGTCGGACGCGCTCGACGATTTGCCCCTGGACTATCAGCTGCAGGC
>JBOHTT010000130.1:0-3670 GCA_050733775.1 Vulcanimicrobiaceae bacterium | reverse complement strand
GTCAAGCGTGCGTCGTACACGGAAACGAAGGCTCGTTCGTACAGCTCGATCATCGGATAATCGTCGTCCATGAGACGCTGCATTTGCGCTGCGATCGCCTTTCGCTTCCCGCGGTCGCCCGCCGCACCCGTGGATCTGCGATCGCCGGATGCGATGTGTTGAAGTAAATCGCCGACATGAAGTTGCTGAGCCACGTGGTCGAGCGTTTGCCTTGAAGCGCTTTTGCGACGCTGGTGAGCGTTCCGTTGACCGTCGCCCATAGATCGATCTCGCCGGTCTGCAACTGCGTCAAGAGCGTATTTTGGTTTGGAATCAACTTGTAGACGATACGCCGCAGCCCGGGCAGACCGCGCCAGTAGTTCGGATTTGCTTCCATCTCGACGGCGACACCGGCGGTACGCGCTGACGCGGAAGGGCCCGGCTCCGATCGGCAAACCGTTGTACGGCGCCGTGTTGATGATCGTCGACGGCCCGAGAATGTGGCGCGGGAGAACGCACGAAGCGCTACCGGCCGCAAAATACCAGACGAGGAACGGCGCAAATGGCTGCTTGAGGCGAAAGAGAACGGTATATTTTCCACGCGCGGAGACGTCGGCGACGTGGGTCCACGGATCGGGAACGAACAGATTGTTGCGCGAGTCTTTCGCGACGGCGACCGAATAGATGACGTCTTCGGAGTCGAGCGGTGCGCCGTCACTCCAGCGCAAGCCGCGGCGCAGGTTGAACGTGAGCGTTTGCCGTCGGGGCTGATGCCGCGATTGGCTTGCGTCGGAACTTCCGCAATCAATTCGGGAATCGCCTCGCCGTGCGGACCGAAGCGCCACAAGTGCGCCATCGTCAGCTCGGCAAGCGTTGCGGTGTTTCCGGTCGTTCCCAAGAACGGATTCAGTGACGAGACGTCGAGCCCGTCCGCAAATCGGAGCACGCGCGCTTCTTCGGCGCTGCTCCGGCGCCGCAAACTCCCGGCGGCGGTGAAAGCGAGAAGACTTGCTATTGCGGTGGAGCGTCGCATGGCAGGTCCATTCGAAAGGCGCGATGTCGAAGCCCTGGAAAGCGGTTCTAATGAGGGCGACAAGCGCCTGGATAGCAGCCGCAGTTGTTTTCGTCGTGCATGCGCTGGGAAATGCGCATTACGGTTTCTTCCGCGACGAGCTCTACTTCATTATTTGCGGCCGGCATCCGCAGTGGGGCTACGTCGATCAGCCTCCGGTCGTGCCGCTGCTGGCGGCCGCGACGCAGTTATTCGGCCACTCATTGTGGCTCTTGCGGATCGTGCCCGCGCTTTTTGCGGCGCTCGGCGCTTACACGACGTGCCTCTTAGCGATCGAATTCGGCGGCGAGCTCTTCGCACAAGCCGTGGCGACGATCGGATATCTCTTTGCCGGCGTGCTGTTGAGTTTTGGGCAAAAGGCCGGTCCAGACGAAGTTGGGCTCTGGACGTGGCCGCTATTGGCGCTTCTCCTCGTTCGCGTCGCGAAAAGCGGCGAGCCGCGATTGTGGCTGCTGTTCGGGCTCGTCGCCGGCTTTTCGATCGAGAGCAAATACAGCGTGCTGTTTTTCCTGGTCGCTCTGATTGTTGGTTTACTCCTCACACCGCAGCGCAACGTGCTCTGGAGTCGCTGGTGCGCAGGCGGCGTCGGCATCGCCGTCCTCATTGCGATGCCGAATTTCTTGTGGCAAGCGCACTACGGCTTCCCGATGTTGCAGCTCCTGAAGGCGGGAGCGGCAGGCAAGAACGTCATCGTCAGCCCGCCGCTGTACCTCGTACAAGAAATTCTGATCACGAATCTATTTCTGTTTCCGATCTGGGCGATCGGGCTTGTGTGGCTCTTCGGAACGGCCGCATATCGATTTCTTGCCTACGCGTACGTGATGCTCATCCTCGAGATGCTGGTCTTTCACGGGAAGCACTACTATCCGGCAAATGTTTATCCGATCTTGATGGCGGCCGGCGGCGTTGCGATTGAACGTTGGACTGCGGGAGCGTGGTTTGCGCGTGCTCCGATCGTCGCGTACGCGCTCGTTCTCGGACCGGTATTCGTTCCGTTCTCGCTTCCGGTTCTCAGCGAGCCGGCGTTCCTCGCCTATCAATCGCGCATCGGGGCGGTCTTGCACATGAAGCGAGATGTCATCGCGACGGAGCATGGGCGCGAGCGCACCGCGCTTCCGGGCGACTGGGCCGACATGCACGGGTGGCCGGAATTAGCTTCCGCGATCAAAGGTGTCTATGACGGCCTTCCTGCGGACGATCGTTCCAAAGCCGTTGTCCTTGCAGCAAACTACGGTCAGGCATCAGCCATCGAGTTTTTCGCGCCCGGCATTCCCGTCGTGAGCGGGCACAATCAATTCTTTCTCTGGGGACCCGGCGATGGCCGACACGACGTCATCATCGATGTCGACGGAGATTGCGGAGCGAAAGAGCACGTATTCGGAAGCGCGGTTCTTGCGACGCGCTTCAACGCGCCGTACACCATCGGATGGGAGACAAATCTACCGATCATGGTCTGCCGGCAACCTCGCGAGTCGTTGGCAGCGCTATGGCCCCGCTTAAAGCTCTATTACTGAGAGGAAAAAGAAATGGAAGCCACCGTCATTCCCGGCTTCTCGATGTGGTCGCAATGGCAGCCGGACCGGAACCTCTACTTCAATTCATTTTTCATCGAGACGCCGTCAGGCAATGTGGTGGTCGATCCGCTACCGCTCGACGACGCGCTCGCGGCCGATATCGAGAAGCGCGGCGGCGTCGAATGGATCGTCGTCACGAACCGCGATCACGAGCGTGCAACAGCGGCCGCTGCAGAACGCTTCGGGGCGAAGGTTGCGGCAAGTGCCCCTGAGGCGGAGCTCCTTACCGTTTCTGTCGATCGCAAACTCGAGGCGGGCGACGAGCTCTGCGGCGCTCGCATTTTTGCGCTTGCGGGAATGAAGTCGCCGCAAGAGATCGCGCTCTATTTTCGTGAGTCGAAAACCGTCGTGGTCGGTGACGCGCTGTGGGGTTCGCCGGCCGGCTCGCTCTGCTTGCCCCTGAAGATCGGTGACGCGGCGACGGCAGTTCTGTCGTTACGTGCGTTGCGCTCGCGTAAACCGAAACATCTGCTCGTGGGCGATGGTGCGCCGATATTCTACCGGGCCTACGAAGCGCTGAACGATTTTTTCGAGCAAAGAAACGATGTGTTCGCGGGGCGCGTCAACATGGACGAGCTCAGCTACAGTCCTATCGACGAAAGCGATCCGCCGCAGTATCGGTCTCAAGCCGGCGAAATCGGCTATCGGGTCGGCGCAACGATCATGGGGTCGCAGAGCGCGTTGCTGCCGCCCGGAACGTCGTTTTGCCCGGCGCACTGGCACACCGTTGACGAGGAGCTCTTCATCGTCTGGGAAGGAGCGCCGCTGCTGCGTACGCCGCAAGGAGAGACGCGTTTGCGGCGCGGTGACGTCGTCTGCTTCCCGGCGAACGAACGCGGCAACCACAAGATCACCAACGACACGAAAGAGCCGTGTATCGTCATTATGATCGCGAGCAACGAGAAGCCTGACGACGTGTGCTTTTATCCGGATTCCGGCAAGTTGCTGGTCAGCGCGAATAGCCTCATCGTCAAAGCATCGCCGGCACTGGAGTATTTCGCCGGAGAGGAGCGCGCGTGACCGTTCGACGGCCGTCGAACGATAA
>JBOHTT010000129.1:0-6892 GCA_050733775.1 Vulcanimicrobiaceae bacterium | reverse complement strand
CGTTGTGGACGACGTTCTGGAATTGCAGAGGAATGATGGGGCCCTTACCGTCAGGTCCGGTGATGCGGCTGGCGAGGCGCTTGTGCCAGCCGACGGACGTTTCGAGCCGAAAATACGCGAGCGCGTCGAACGTGGGGCTGATCGGAAATGAGTTACCCATCGATTGTCCGCCGTTCGGAAGATCGTTCACGATCGCACGGTCGTCGGATGAACGCACCAGCACGCGGCGGTCGACGTCGACCGACTGACCGACGGATGCGGCTTCGACGTGCGTGCGCACGAGGTACGTCACGTACGCGGGACGTGCGGCCCACGCGGCGGCAGCGGCGTTAGCGACTTGCTGGAATGCGACATCGGCGGTGAGAGCGGCCATGCGATCCTTTGGAAAGGGCGAAGGGCAGAGTGGCGACGAACGGCGGCGTCATGGACGAAGCGTTCGTTATTCGCAACAACGTGAAATTGAGCACAAAGGGCTCACACGTCATTCTGCACGCGGCCGAAAAGGAAGCCGCGCGCATCGGGGTTCCTCAGTGCATCGCGGTTGTCGATGAGGGTGGGGCGCTCCTGGCGTTCTCGCGGATGGACGGCGCCCGCATCGGCTCGATCGAGATCGCGATCACCAAAGCCGTCTCCGCGGCAATACGCAAGCGGGCGACCGAGGAAGAAGCCGGCGGCGATATGCTCGTGTCCATACGGTTGGCCATGGCGGCGCGCGAGCAGCGGATGACGGGCCAAAAGGGCGGCATACCGATCGTCGTCGACGGCCAGGTCATCGGCGGGATCGGCGTTTCGTCGGGAACGGCCGACCAGGACGCGCAGGTGTGCGTGGCCGGCATCGCGGCTTTCGCAGGTTGAGCGGCTGGAAGACCTTCGAAGAATTTCGCGTCGGCGATAAGGCGACGTTCTCCAAGACGATCACCGAGGCAGACCTCTTGCTGTTCGCCGCCGTAAGCGGCGACAATTACGAAGTGCACGTCGACGAAGCGTACGCGCAAACCACACGTTTCAAAGGCCGGATCGCGCACGGCATGCTGACGGCGAGCTTACTGTCGACGGTGAACGGCGCGCTCTTGCAGCGTCCCGGCGGCATCTCTGTTTCGCAAACGCTGCATTGGAAAGCCCCGGTCTATCCCGGCGATACGCTTACCGCGACGAGCGAGGTCGTCGAGATTATTCCCGAGCGCAGACGACTGCGCTGTAAGACGACGGTCGTCAATCACGACGGCATCGTGGTGCTCGACGGCGAGGCGATCGAACAAAAAGACCCCGCGTAGCCGTTACTTGGCGTCGACCAGGCCGTATTTCTTTTCGAGGATCGGATTGTCGTTGACGTATTCCAGCTTTTTCGTGCTGAGGTTGACCTCCCAGCGATAGCCCGCGCCGGTTTGATCGCAGAAGCACACGACGTCGACTTTATATTTCGGATCCGACAGCGAGGCAATATACTGCTGATCGATCGGAATGTGATGCTTCAGTTTGGGATCGTGCAATTCAAAAATGCCGCCGGCGGTCGAATCGGCGAGCTGGCACGTCCAGCTGAATTTCTTCGCGCCGGGCGAGTGCATCAGCTCCTCGCCGAATTCGGTTTTCTTCACCATGCTGACGGCCACGCGCGCTTCGTGCCGAAACGCAACCTGCGCTTCACGATAGGCGCGATTCGGATCGAAGACCGTCGGTATCGGCACCGGCGTCGGCGTCGGCGATAGGCAATCAGGTATCCCACACGTCTTGCCGGTGAGACGATCGAAGCGTTTGACCGCGTAACCGTTCTGCGTCGTGTACTCGTAGCGGAAGAAGCCCTGGTATAAGACCACCCAAAGCACCACGGCGCCGACGAGATACCAAATGCGATACATGAGGCCCGCGCGGAGGTTCGTCCGGACGGGCGCCGTCCCTGCCGTGACCGAATGATAGTGCCCCCGTTCTTCCTCTTACGTCAACGGAGTCGGCACGCAAATATTAGAGCGGCGCGAGCGCAGGCGTCCGGCTCTCATTGATGCGAACGAGCGCGACGTGTTGCAGACAATGCAGACGTCCCGTTCGATCTCCGCGGTTGAAGACGCTCCGGCCGTTCGCGCTCTGGCAAGAATCGAGGAACGAGCGACATCTTTGCATGCCTCCGACGTGCATTTGGAACCGACGGCGGCCGGCGGGCGCGTCCGGTTACGGATCGACGGGCGTCTGGCCCACGTAGAAGATCTCGATTCCACGATTTTCAATCAGCTGATTTCCCGCGTGAAGTTGCTCGCCGGAATGGACATTGCTGACCGCCGCCAGCCACAGGATGGACGCTACACGATCGAGTCGGGTAGCCGCGGGATCGACGCTCGCACTTCTTCGATGCCAACCATTGACGGAGAGAAGCTCGTGATTCGTCTGCTAGACAAGGATCAGCTCGGACCGCGACTGGACGATTTAGGGATGCCTCCTGGATTGCTGCGGCGTTATCGAACGCTGATCGCCTCGCCGTATGGATTCGTCATTATCTCTGGACCGACCGGCAGCGGGAAAACCACGACGCTGTATGCGTCGCTTTACGAAATTCAGGATGAGACGCGCAGCATTTGTACGGTTGAGGATCCGGTCGAGATGCGCCTCCCCGGGCTTGCTCAAGTCAACGTTAACCAAAAGGCGGGTCTGAGCTTTGCCACTGTGATTCGCTCCTTTTTGCGCCAAGATCCGAACGTCATCATGGTTGGCGAGATGCGCGACAGCGAGACGGTCGCGGTAGCGACTCGAGCTGCACTATCGGGACAGTTGGTGTTAACTACGCTCCATAGCAACGACGCGCCCCGAGCGATCGAGCGGCTCATCAACCTCGGCGCAGATCGACACGCGATCGCTGCTGCCATTTTTGGCGTCGTGTCGCAACGGCTTGTTAGGAAACTTTGTAAAGCCTGTCGACAGGCGGATTTCGACGTCGTCCCGGTTGCGTACGTCCCCGTCGGTTGCGAGCAATGTAACGGCAGCGGCTACAGCGGACGCACGGGTATCTTCGAACTGTTGGAAATCGACGATGAGGGCCGCGAGGCGATCTCGACGGGTGCCTCTATCGTTCCGATCAGCAAGGCTGCAAAACGCCTGGGTTACGAACCGCTCTTCGTCGACGGAATGACGAAAGTGGCGAACGGTGAGACTACAGCTGCAGAAGTGCGGCGCGTAGCCGCGTGGCCGGTATGAACTCGGCCACTATGCGGTTTGAGGAAATTTTGCGAGCGTCGCGCGAGAGGGGCGCCTCCGACGTGCACCTCTCCTCCGGTGAAGCACCTGTTTTACGGATCGACGGCGTGCTGCATCGCCGTTCAGAAGCGATAATTGGTTCGGATGAAATCGAGGCGTTCATCGCCTCCTACATGGACGAACGACTAAAGCGCGATCTGTTCACGAAGGGGAATTGCGATGTCGTTCTTCGGCGTGCCGACCTGGGCACGCTTCGATTGCACGTTTTCAAAACAGTCCGCGGAATGCATTGCGCCGTACGAATATTCCCATGCGCCGTGCCGCCGTTAGGAAGCCTCGACCTTCCACCGGTAATCGAAGACCTCGCCGCGAGACAAGCAGGTTTGCTGCTCATCGTCGGCCCGGCCGGCAGCGGAAAGACGACCCTGCTCGCAGCCATTGTCGACCGGCTCAATGAAACTCGCGCCTGCAATGTAATCACCGTTGAAGATCCCATAGAATACCTGCATTCGTCGAAGCGCTGCGTGATATCGCAGGGCGAGGTCGGCCGTGACGCGCCGGATTTCCCTACTGCCGTCTACGGCGCGTTGCGCGCGGATCCGGATGTAATCGTGATCGGTGAAGCACGTGACACGGATTCGTTGAAGAGCACCCTCCTGGCCGCAGAGACCGGGCATTTGGTGTTGGTCTCGCTCCACACGCGTAATGCTCCTCAAGCGTTGGAGAGGATCGTGGACTCTTTTCCCGTGGACGGTCGGGAGCAAGTTCGCATTCAGCTCGCGCAGACGCTTGCGGGCGTCATCGCACTGCGCTTGGTGGCGCGTGCGGGCGGGAAAGGCCGTCGCGCGGCCGTTGAAATTCTCATTGCGACAGATGCCGTACGCAACCTTATACGAGAAGGCAAAACGCATCAGCTAAGATCGGTCATGCAAACCGGAAGGAATGTTGCGATGCAGACGCTTGAAATGCATCTCCGGGACCTCGTTCGTCGTCGCGAGATAACGGCGGCAACAGCTGTTGGAGCCGCTCTGCACCCAACCGAGCTCGATTTCTCGGGGGAGGGTGTGGCGTGAATCTTCGGAGCTTTCGCTATGCTGCGCGCACTTTGCAGGGAACCTCGATCGCTGGGATCGTGCGGGCCGAATCTGCAAGCACGGCGGCCATCGATTTGCAGAGACGCGCTCTTGTCGTCACCTCCGTCAGAGAATCGAAGGCCGGCTCGGGAGGTTATGGATGGCGCCGCAGGCGTGCGCTACACGGTTTCTACCGGGCGTTTTCCGTCCTGCTGCGTTCGGGGGTCGTCATGAGACGAGCCTTAGGCGTCGCGATCGCTCACTGCAGAGAGCAGGATTTGCAAGAGGCTCTCGGCGCGGTTCTGAGCGACGTGGAGCACGGAAGCAGTCTTAGTGCCGCTATGTCTCGGCGCCCAAGGGAGTTTCCTCCGCTGCATACTGCGATGATCGGCGCTGGAGAAGTTAGCGGCGCGCTCGACGACGTGCTCGAGAGAATCGCGACCCTACTAGATCGAGATCACGTCGTCCGCAAGCGCATTCAATCTTCTCTCGCCTATCCGGCCGTTGTCGCGTGCGCTGCGACCTGCGTTATTATATTCCTAATCGCGCGTGTGGTTCCGATGTTCGCGGGCATGTTTCGGCAATTTGGAGCGCCTCTACCAATGCCGACGCGGGTTCTCTTGAGTCTCTCGACGATTCTAAACTCCCCGGGCTTCCTCATCGCAATTTCTTGTGTAGCGTTTCTAATTTGCGTCGTCGTTAGGACGACGATACGATTTCGCGAGGAAAGCCTCGACCGAGTTCGTCTCGGAATCCCCTTTTGGGGGCGTATCGTACGAATGGCAATTGTCGCGCGGATTGCGCGCATGGTGGGGCTGCTGTTGGGTTGCGGTTTGAGCATATTGCCCTCGATCGATGCCGCGCTGCCGGTATGCGGGTCGCCATCCTATGCTGCCGGCCTTCGACGAATCGCCGACGGGTTACGACGCGGTGACGGCCTACATCTTTGTATGGCTCGATCTGGACTCTTCGAGCCGTTGCTCCTGGCGCTGATTGCCGTGGGTGACGAGACCGGCACCGTCGATAAGATGTTTCTTGTTGCGGCGGAGTACTTAGACATAGAGGTTGAAGCAGGTTTGGCCGCATTCGCAGCGCTCGTCGAGCCCACGTTGATCGGCATTTTGGGTTTCGTCGTCGGCCTTATCGTTTTCTCGATCTTTTTGCCGCTGTATGCGCTGATAGGTTCGCTGACATGACGGGCGATTCTCGAGAAAACGTCATTCGCGACTACGTGGCGGATCCAACTATCGAGAACCGCAACGCGGTTGTCGACGCCCACCGCTACCTTTGCCGAAGGGGAGCGCGCAAATTCTACAGAGGCACGGTAGATCGCAACGATCTAGAGCAAGTGGCGGCAATCGGTCTAATAAAGGCTGCCAACCGCTATAGTAGAGACTACGAAACGCCGTTCGAGGCCTATGCGTGGCTCATGGTCGTGGGTGAGTTGATGCACTTTGTCAGGGACCACGAGCGGGTTGTTCGCATACCGCGCCGGTTACGGGCTCTCGAAGCACGCTATCGTGAAGTGTATGAAAAGCTGGCCATGGCTCTCAGTCGAGAGCCGACCACTTCTGAGCTGGCCGCGGAGCTTGGCGTCGCTGTCGAAACTATCGGCGAACTGCGGAACCTGCGGAGTCAGCGGTTGACGGGCGACGACGACGACGATGGCGGGAACTGGATAGGCGATCGGTATTACACCGCAGCCGTATTGCCGGATGAGATATCCGGTATCGATGAGCGATTGACCCTTGCTACGGCATTGCAGCAGCTATCCGAACGCGAACGAAATATCGTTTATGAGATATTCTTTCGACGAAACACGCAAGCTGAGGTTGGAGAAAGGCTGGGGATTTCGCAGCGTCAGGTGTCGCGCGTTTTGACGCGGACACTTCAGCGGTTGGCGCGATTTATTGCGGCTTAGACGTTCCACGTAGGGGCACTTTGTCCATTATGAGCAGAGCGTACGGACGTGAAGGCGAGCGTGGCTTTACGCTTATCGAATTGATGATCGTCGTCTCCATTATCGCAATTCTAGCCGGCATCCTCATTCCGAACTTCGTCAACGCTCGGGCTCAAGCAATGACCGCAGCTTGTGAGTCAAATCTGCGGTCAATCGCAACGGCCGCGGAGCTGTTCTATGCCGACCAACAGATTTATCCGAACTCTGGCGACGTTTCCGCTTCGCTCTTTACGGCAAACGGTACTCCGTACCTCAATAACGTTCCAACGGACCCGGCTGCGACGACCGCGGGCGCTCCTTACACGTTTACGAACACGACCAGTGGCGGAAGCGCGGGTTACACGATCGCCTGCCCGGGGCTGCACGCGAACTCCACGCTCTCAAAGCTGCAGGGCTACACTGGGTCGTCAACAGGGATCCAATACATAGCGGGTACCGGGCTGGCGGCGAAATGACGATGTACGCGCTGCTATGGATTGCATTCGTAAGCGGTGTGGCGACGAGTTTGGGGCCTTGTCTCGTGCCGCGATATTTGGGCGCCGTCGTTCAGATGCGCGGGACCGCAAGCGGATTAGCAATAGGCAGCTTCTTTGCCGGTTGCATCGGAGGCTACATGGCTTTCGCTGCGGGCGCCGTGCTCCTGACTTTTGTCCAAACAGCGTCTCATGTCGTCTATACG
>JBOHTT010000128.1:0-1557 GCA_050733775.1 Vulcanimicrobiaceae bacterium | reverse complement strand
TGCCTGAGCTGCGTGAAGCAGGGCGATCGAGGCTCGAGGGCTGGCTCCGAGAGCCAAGGTTTCCGTTTCGCGCGTTCGCGCCACAATTGACTGCAAATAATCCCGAACAGCCTCTGCGATTCGCACCTGGCGGACGCCGGCGCGAGCGTTCAGCAATGCATCCGCGTCGGCAACGGGCTCGATCCCGGCATTGGCGAGGTCGTTCGCATCGAACCCATCGGCCACACGCGAAAGCAGTCCTCGCTCCTCGTCCCTGCTCGGATACCCGGTGCGCGCTCGCACCATAAAACGATCGCGCTGTGCTTCGGGAAGCGGATACGTTCCTTCGTACTCGATCGGATTCTGCGTGGCACAAAGAAAGAACGGAGCAGGAAGTGGGTGTGTCACGCCGTCAATCGTGACCCGCCCTTCTTCCATTGCTTCGAGCAGAGCGGATTGCGTTTTTGGCGGCGTACGGTTGACTTCATCGGCCAGGACGACATTGGCGAAGATCGGGCCACGCCGAACGATAAAATCTCCCGATTTCAAGTTGAACACGGTCGTTCCCACGACGTCGGACGGCATCAAATCGGGAGTAAACTGAATACGAGAAAAATCCATCGCCAACAATCGGGCCAACGTGCGCGCGAACAACGTCTTCGCAGTTCCCGGCACGCCTTCGATAAGCGCATGCCCTCCCGCCAGGAGCGCGACAAGAAGTGCGAATGTCGGCTGTTCGTTACCGACGATAACCTTCGCTAATCCGTCCTGTAGGCGCGTTGCGAGGTCGGTAGCGGTCTGCATGGCCAAGCAAATCCTTTCGCAAATCGAGAGCGAGAGAGACAACCTGCACGAGTTCGCTCGGGTCGGGTTCGTCAGCCTTTTCGTAGTGCGCCAAACGCTCGTATCGCGTGTCGCGCACTACTGTGCGGCCTGAAAGATGACTGATCGCAGCGGCGCACCTGCGCATGACTGCGCCGTCGGCATGCGCGCGGCCGTAGAGTCCGGCCAGCGCATGCAGATAGTCCCGCGAGGTAGGATCACGCGGCTGCGCGACAAGGGCGGGCCCAAGCCGAACGCCTGCGCTTGCATACCAGAGAAGCACCGCCACAACAAGCAACAGCAAAGCGAGGCGATCCATCCCCGATAGTAATGACCACCATGGCCGGTCGTTGCCGAAGCCGTGAATGTGTTCGTCGAAAGCAATGCGGCTGCTGCCACCAAGCGTTGCCAGCGCATATGCGAGACGGGCGTTGTCACGTTGACCAATACCGCTGTTGCTAAAAACATCAGGAGAGATAACGGCGACGATTTGCCCCGCGCCAAGTCGCTGGACGATTGCGAAGGCCCCCTTCTCATCGCTCAGGAGAATGCGTTCTTGCGCCGTCGCTGCGTACCGCGCCGCAGAGGATATTTCAACGGCGCGGACGCCCGAGCCGGCTAGCTCAGGATCGATCCGCGTGGCGTTCGGTGTCGGGTCAGCGAAAGTCCACCGCGCGTGCGGCAGCTTCAACTGAGTCGCCGTCTCGCGGTCAGGTATGCCGACAAGAAGAAGCGTGCCCCCCGACGAGACGAAGC
>JBOHTT010000127.1:0-2418 GCA_050733775.1 Vulcanimicrobiaceae bacterium | reverse complement strand
GTTCGCGGCTTCGTCGGGCCGGCTAGTGCAACAAGTTCGAGACGAGGTTAATGCCGAGCGCCAGGATCGCCGTGTTGTAGACGAACGATACCATTCCGTGCATGAGCACGAGGCGGCGGATCGCCGGATCGTTGACCTGCACGTCGGAAACCTGAAACGTCATGCCGATGACGAAGGAGAAGTACAGAAAATCGAAATCGTCAGGCACGGGCGTACTCGGGAACGACAGTCCGTTGCACGGCGTGCCGTCGTCGACCCGATAGTACAAATGCGCGTAGCGGAAAGCGTACGTCGCGTGGGTCACGAGCCACCCCAAAGCCGCTCCTAAGATCGCGACCGCAATGGCGGCTGCGTGCTCCGAGGCGTTCTCCGTACCGGAGCCTTTGCCCAGAATCGCAATGGCACCGGTAAGCCCGGCTGCGACGCTGATAATGACGACTAAGAGTACGATGTTTCGGCCGGGATCGTCCAATGCTGCCCGCGCGCGCGTGCGCTGCTCGTCGTTACTGAATGCAAAGAAAAAGTAACCGAGCAGAATGAAGGCGGCCGCGATGTCGTAGCCGGCGACGAGGCGTACGGTGCCGCGCAGCCAGGGCGGCGCAGTGAATGCGAACAGCACGGCAGCCGCAATCGCCACCCCGAAGACGATTCCACGGTTAACCCACAGAGAGCGTGTGTACGTCATGCAGGTCCTAGCGTAGGCCGAAGAAAAAGTCGGCGCGCCAGGGAGAGGTGGCCGAGTGGCTGAAGGCGGCGGTTTGCTAAACCGTTATACGGATAACACCGTATCGAGGGTTCGAATCCCTCTCTCTCCGATGCGGCCTTGCGAGATATGCGGTCGTAGCTCAATTGGATAGAGCAACAGGCTACGAACTTGTAGGTTGGGGGTTCGAGTCCCTCCGACCGCGATTTTCGCGCGAACGCAATGCACGATTGCGAACTCCGCATCACAACGTAATGAGCAGCGTGCGGCTCGGTAGCTCAGTGGTAGAGCGGGGGACTCATAAGCCCTAGGTCGTAGGTTCAAATCCTACCCGAGTCAAGTTTCGCGCCCTCGTCTCCGGCGGCAAGCTGGGATGAGGGCGCTTGTTACTCGGGGGGCGGCAGCTTGCGTGCGGTGAATCCTGAAAGTGCCGCGCCGGGTTATTGACCCAGAACGGCAAAGAGGTACGCATGTCTACGATCCCCTGCGATTTCTGTCCCCATCCAGTCGACCGCGGTCAAATGGAAGAGATCGAGATCTCCCATTACGTCCCGGATTCGTCGGGTGATGACTTGGCATACGCGCGCACGTACTTCTTTGGCCATCCCGATTGCGTGCGCAAATTCTATCGCGGCCTCGTCGATCACAAGCTCGATCTCTTCAAGCATGTGCCGTCGCAAGGGAGCCTGAATCCGCAGGAGCCGCGCGGCTAGCGCCCCAAGTTGGGACGGCCGCATGCGGTCGTAGCTCAATTGGATAGAGTATCAGCCTCCGAAGCTGAGGGTTGTGGGTTCGATTCCCGCCGACCGCACGAAGCCTCGCCGGACGATGAAGTGCGCATGCGACGCGCGCTCTAGCTCGCGATGCAAGCGGAAGCCGGCGGCGACGTTCCCGTCGGCGCGGTACTCGTTTGCGGCGAAGAGATCGTTGAAGCGCAAAACGAACGCGAGCGGCGCGCCGATCCGCGCGCGCACGCAGAGATGCTCGCGATCGGTGAAGCTGCGGCGCGCATCGGCGCTTGGCGGCTCACCGACGCGACGCTATACGTCACGAAAGAACCTTGCGTGATGTGCGCCGGCGCGATCGTTGCCGCACGCATCGCGCGTTTGGTCTACGGCGCGTCCGACCCCAAGGGCGGCGCGGCCGGCTCCGTCATCGACGTGTTTAGCTCTGCGGCCGTCCACCACCGAGTGCAGGTGTGTGGTGGCGTCTTGGAACAAGAAACGGGCCGCCAGCTACGCGACTTCTTCGTCGCGCGCAGACCGCGGAGAGGTGGTCGAGTGGTTGAAGGCACCCGCCTCGAAAGCGGGCAGACGTGATGAGCGTCTCGAGAGTTCGAATCTCTCCCTCTCCGAAGTGTTTGCAAGGCGATCCCGGTCAGCGCGGCGGCGGAGGGGCGATTGGCAGCGGCGCGAGCCGCGGGTCGGGCGGGCCCTCTGGAAAGGTATAATCGCTGAACGCTGCGTCGGCTGAATAGTGCACGCGGCCGATGTGCATCACGCCGTAGAGCGTTTGCTCGAAAAAGGCGTGCTTGACCAGCCAGTGTCCCTGCTCGGTTTCGTAGTCAACGATAAAGCGGCGCTGGTCGCGGCCGGCATACGTTACCTCGAGCGGCAGCATCGTTTTATTGTCGATGACGAGGTCGCTGATGTAGAAGTCCGATTTGTTGTTGTTGGTTAGGGTTTGAAGGGCTTGCATCGTGATGTGCATGCGGC
>JBOHTT010000126.1:0-26707 GCA_050733775.1 Vulcanimicrobiaceae bacterium | reverse complement strand
TGCTCGTGACGCTCGTCGCCGCATGGAACCTCAATCCGCTCTGCGTCGCGCTGCTGCCGCTCGCCGCTCTCGCGCTCATCGTCTATCCGCTGTGCAAACGATTCACGTGGGGAGCGCATTTCGTTTTGGGCGCCGTCGACGGACTTGCGCCCCTGGGTGCGTTCATCGCCGTCACGGGAACGGTAACGCTGCCTGCAATCTTGCTTTTTGTCGCGGTGACGGTCTGGGTCGCAGGTTTCGATATTCTTTATGCGCTCATGGACTACGACGTCGACGTCGCGCAAAACCTCAGGTCCGTCCCCGTCCGGTTCGGCGTCGGAGCGGCGCGCAGGCTGCCGCTCGTGCTGCACGTCGTCATGGTCGTCGTCCTCTTCATTGCCGGCGCCCTTGCCGGTGCGACGCCGATATATTTTGCCGGCGTTGCGCTCGCCGCGTTTCTCGTCGTCTACGAAGGACGACTCATCGCGCTCGCATCGAACATCTTCAACCTCAACGATCGCGTGCTCGTAACCAACATGGCGTTTTCGGTTTCATTTCTTGTTACCACGCTGGCCGCGTATACGGTGAAGTAATGCGTACGCGCCGAGGATTTCTTGCGGGCGCTGCATCGATCGCGGCGGCGGCCGCAGCTGCTCGGCCCGCTGCGGGACAATTTCGTCCCCTTACGCCGATCACGCCGCCTCCTATTGCGCCGCAGACCGTGCCGCAAGCGAGCGTCGCGGTCATCGGTCCTTTCAGCGGCCCCGCGACGAACGCCGGACAACAGCTCATAAACGGCGTGCGCGGTGCGTTCGACGATGCCAACGGCATCGGCGGAGTCATGGATCATTTCTGGACGCTGCGTCCGTTCGACGATCAAAACACGCTTGCGAGCGCGCTCTTGCAATCGCGCTTTGCCATCGACGACACGACGGAATCGGTCGTGATCGGCCATCTCAATGGAAAGATCACAAGCCAGATGGTGCGGACGTACAACAACGGCAACGTCGGCCTCATCGTCCCCGCCGCGACGACCGACAGCATCACCGGCCAAGGTTATCGGAACGTCTTCCGGCTCCCGACGAAAGACTCAGCCGAAGGTCTGCTGCACGCAAAATTCGTCAAAGCAGAAAAACGCGGCCGGCGCATCGCCGTCGTCTATCAAGACGGCGACTACGGTCCCGACGTCGCGAGTACGTTTCTGAAGCAGACGTCGGCCGACGGATTTGCGACGTTCGACATCAAGCTCGCGCACGATCGGCCCGATTTTTTATCGGCGCAGCGCACAATTATGGGAAATCAAGCCGATCTCGTCTTCTTTGCCGGCCTCGCGCCCGCGCTGGGACAGCTGATTCCGGCACTGCGAAATGCCGGCTGGAACGGCGCCTTCGACGGCTCCGCCGGCTTCTTCGATCCGGGTCTTTGGCCGTCATACGGCAAACAAGCGGAAGGCGTGATCGTCTCCAGCTCGATGCCGCCCTTACAAAACGTGCCGGCTGCGCTCGCAATTCAAACGCAGTACGAGCAGCGCTACGGCCCCATGACGCCGATCGCGGCGTTCGCCTACGGCGCCGCGCAAGTTTTTATTGCGGCGGTGCGCCGATTCAATTCCACCAGCCGTTTGATGGTCGCGCGCGCCCTCGCTCAGCCAATTGCGTTCGACACGCTAGTCGGTTCGTTCACGTTCGATCCTTTCGGCGATCCGCAGGATCCCAACTGCTACTACTACCAGCTGCAGAACGGCGCGTGGCATTACGTGCGTGCCGCACATCCCTCGAGCTATATCGTCCACTAGGGAGGAGCCTAGATGCGCGATCCGTTGCTCTCCGGCGGCGAATCGATTCGTTACCCGTCCGAACGGGCAGCCTTCATCGCATGCATCGTTGCGTTGCCGTTCAGCCTCGCGCTCGTCGGCGCGTTCTTGTCGCAGGCGATCAACGGCTCGCGCCTTCTTCTGCTCGCGATCGGTGCGCTGCTCTATGTATCGATCGCGCGCGGCAAACTGCTGGGCGACAGTATCCACGTTCACGGAGGACAACTCGCCGATTTGGCGCGGCTCGTAAAAGAATGCGCGGCGCTGCTCGACATACCGGCGCCGCAGATTTTCGTTCGCGACGACGTGCTCGTTCCAATCGTCGCAGTCGGCGTCGCCGAACCGTACGCGCTCGTCATCTCGAGTCACTGGCTCGGACATTTGCGCGACGACGAGCTGCGATTTCTCGTCGCTCGCGAACTCGCGCACGTGCGCGCCGGTCACACGAGGCTGTCCTCGATTCTCTCGGTCAACGGTCGGGAGAATCCGGTCGTGTCCGTCATTTTCGGCGCCTTTCTGCGGCGCACCGAGTACACCGCCGATCGCATCGGGCTGTGCTGCTGCGGCTCGCTCGAAAGTGCGGTCAAGGCGATCGCGATTGCGAGTTTCCACCATCTCGGCCGTAGCATCGATCTTGCTGCGGTTGCCGACCAGTTGCGCGAGCTGCGTTCTGAGCCGACGCTGCGCGCCGGCGAGTGGTTGGGCTCGTCGCCTTACGCGACGCGGCGCATCACCGAAATCACGGCGTTCGCGGCAACGCCCCTCGCGCAAAGCTGGATCGCACGCTTCGCGCCGGCGCGTACCGGTACGGCCGTCACACCCGCTTCGCTGTCGCGCCCGCTGCTCGAAGCGGGTTCGTCGCAAGCGTTCGCAAGCATTTGGCGACGCGCGACGTCATGGGTTATCGACTTCATCGTCATCTTGACGATCGTTCCATCATTCGTTCATGTCGGCAACAAGAACGTTCAGATCGGTCTCGGTCAGCTGCTGCACATGTTTCCGCTCATCGCATCGGGGGTGATCTCGGGAACGGCACTCGTGCTGCTTTGGCTGTATTGCATCGTGCTCGTCACCGCGCTCGGCCGAACCGTCGGCATGATGATCGTCGATCTCCGCGTCGTTCGCAAAGATTTTAGCCCGCCACGATTTTGGGACGTGTTCTTCCGCTACGTGCTAGCCGGACTGAGCGTGCTGACCATCGTGCCGCTCCTCTGGATCGTTCGCCGCGTGCAGCCTTACGAGCGCCTTTCCGGCACTCGACTCGTCAACGCCAACGCCGTCATCGAACCGCAAACCGTTCCGGCAGGCTAGGGCACATCGCTCTCGTAGTTGTGTGGTCCACAACCGAAAGGAGCGCTCGTGAACGCCGTCGTCGTCGAACAAACCGGTGGACCGGAAGTGCTGCACGTCAAGGACGTTCCCAAGCCGGCGCCGCGCAGCGGCGAGGCACTGATCAAGATCGGTGCCGCCGGCATCAACTACATCGATATTTACTATCGCACCGGGCTCTATAAGAAAGATACGCCGTTCACCGTCGGGCAGGAAGGCGCGGGAACCATCGAGGCGGCCGGCGACGTTACCGACCTCGGAAAATTCGGCCTCAAAGTCGGCCAGCGCGTCGTCTTCGCATATATGGCTGGGACCTACGCGGATTATGCCGTCGTGCCGGTCGAGAAGCTCATTCCGATTCCGGAAGGAGTGTCGTTTCCGGATGCATGCGTCGCAATGGTGCAAGGTATGACGGCGCATTATCTCAGCCACGATACCTATCCGATCAAGAACGGCGACACCGTGCTGGTTCACGCGGCGGCGGGCGGGGTCGGGCAGCTGCTCGTGCAGATGGCGAAGATGCGCGGCGGGCGCGTCATCGGCACCGTCGGGGGCGACGACAAGATCAAGCTCGCGCGCGGCGACGGCGCCGACGAAGTAATCGATTACAACAAAGCGGACTTCGAAGCGGAAGTCAACCGACTCACCGGCGGCAAGGGCGTGCCGGTCGTTTACGATGCCGTCGGAAAGACGACGTTCGAGAAGAGTTTGAATTGCTTGCGACCCCGGGGCTTGCTCGTGCTTTACGGTGCGGCGAGTGGTCCCGTGCCGCCGTTCGATTTGAGCCAGCTCGCAGCGAAAGGCTCGCTCTATATCACGAGACCGACGATCGTCAACTACACGCAAACGCGCGAGGAGCTGCTGGCGCGCGCCGGCGCCGTGCTCGACATGATCAAGGACAAGAAGCTGCGCATCCGCCACGGCGGCGAATACAAACTCGGCGACGCGGAGCGCGCGCACCGCGACCTGCAAGAGCGCAAGACCACCGGCAAGTTGATTCTGACTCCTTGAAGCCTCTGACCTACGGCTCGTACCTGTGCATCGATGAGCTTGTCGCGCTGCAGCGGCCGCAATCGCAGCCGCCGCACCACGACGAGATGCTCTTCATCGTGATTCATCAGGTCTACGAGCTGTGGTTCAAGGTCGTACTGCACGAGGTGGAAGCGGTGAAGCGTCACTTGCAGGCCGATGAAGCGTTGCGAGCGACGCGCGCGCTCGCGCGCGTTCACGCGATCCAGCGCGTTCTGGAGCAGCAGGTCGACGTGCTCGAAACGATGACGCCGCACGAGTTCAACGCCTTCCGCAATCTGCTCAATCCCGCCAGCGGCTTTCAATCCGTGCAGTTCCGGGAGCTCGAGGTTCTGTCGGGCGCCGGGACGACGGCGTATCTGCAGCACTTGGAAGCCACCGACGCGGAACGCGCGCGGCTGCAGGCGCGTCTCGACGAAACGACATTGTACGACGAGCTCAAGGCCTTCTTGAGCCGTCGCGGATTTCAAACGGCGACGCCGGCGGAGCTGATCGAGACGTTTCGGGCGATCTACGATGACGCGGACCGCTACACCGATTTGTACGTGCTGCTGGAGGCGTTCATTGAATTCGACGAACGCTTCTTACTGTGGCGGGGAAGACACGTGCGTATGGTGGAGCGCATGATCGGACAAAAATCCGGCACCGGGGGCTCGCTCGGCGTTCGCTATCTGGAGAAGACCCTCGCGAAGAAATCTTTTCCCGAGCTGTGGGAAGTCCGAACCGTGCTCGGCGGGGGCGTACCGGCACGATGATCGTCAGAGCGGAGCCGCGATTGCGCGAACGCTTCGCGCATCTCGACGATTGCACGTATTTGATCAGTCATTCGATGGGCGCACCGCCGCTCGCCGCGCGCGACGAGCTGCTCGCATTTTGGGAGGCGTGGTCGAAAGAAGGGCCGACCGCGTGGGAGCGCTGGCTTCCGCAAATCGATGAGATCGCCGACGGCATCGGCGCGATCATCGGGGCACCCGCCGGTACTGTCGGTTTAGCACCAAACGTTTCGATGCTGCAAGAAACGCTCGCCTCATCGTTGGATTGGAACGGCGATCGTAACGGCATCGTCTACGAGCAGTTGCAATTTCCGTCGTTGCAATACGTATGGGATGCGTGGCGGCGGCGCGGTGCGCGACCGGTGCGCGTTCCGACCGATGACGGCCGAACCATTCCCACCGGGCGCATCGTGGCCGCGATCGACGAGCGCACGCGCGTGGTGCTGCTCTCGCACGCATATTTTCAATCCGGCGCCCTGGTCGACGTCGCAACGATCGCCAGGCGCGCGCACGAAGCAGGCGCGCTGCTCGTCGTCGACATCTATCAAACGGCCGGCGTATTGCCGATCGACGTCGTCGCGCTGGACATCGATGTTGCGGTCGGCGGCAGCCATAAATGGCTGTGCGGCGGCCCGGCTTGCGGCTACATCTACGTGCGAGAGAATCGGCGCGAGCAATTCGAGCCGACGGCAACAGGCTGGATGGCGCACGCCGCGCCTTTTGCCTTCGAGCCGCCGCCGATGCGGTACGCAAGCGGCATGACGCGCTTTGCGAACGGCACTCCGCCGATGCAAGCATATCTCTGCGCGCGCGCCGGCCATCGTCTCATTCGCGAAGCCGGGGTGGAAGCGATTCGCGCGCACAATCTCGCGCTCACCGAAATGATTCTCGCCGAAGCGGACGCGCGCGGCATTCGCACACCGACGCCGCGCGAGCCGTCAAAGCGTACGGGCTGGATCGGCCTCGACGTGACGGACGGCGCGCGCATCGTGCACGAGTTGCAAGCACGGCGCATCTTCGTCGACTACCGCCAAGGCTGCGGGATCCGCGTCGGCCCGCATTTCTACACGTCGACTGAGGACATTATGACGTTTTTTGCCGCGCTCGACCGCTTACAGGGGCTCCGGTAAGCGGCAAATAAAACTTGTCCGACAACAAATAGATACTATTTGTAGGAGGACGCCGTGAAAAATACGGCTGTCACGGCTCATGCGGTGACCGAGCCATCGGGCAATCCCAGGGTTTTGTTGATATCGTCCCTGGCGTTTACGCTCGGTTTTGCGGTGTGGGGAATGTTTTCCGCGCTCGCGCCATTTTTGATCAAGTGGTACCACTTCAGCGCCACTCAGGTGCTCGTTCTGGCTGCGATGGAGCCTTTTTTCGCGGCGGCGGTCAGCATCCCACTCGGCATCTGGACGGACAAATACGGTGGCCGGTTGGTTTTCACGCTGTTACTTCTGAGCCTTAGCATTCCGCTCTACCTGGGCACCTACGCCTATGGCTACTACCCGTTGTTGCTGTTAGGGACGCTGCTTGGACTCGGAGGCGCGAGCTTCGTGGTCGGCAACGCGCACGTCGCGTCCTGGTATCCCAAATCGAAGCAGGGTACGGCCCTCGGCGTCTTTGCGATGGGCAACATCGGAATCACCATCGGCATGATGAGCGTCACGTTCCTGGCTACGCGCGTTTTGCACGGACCGGACGGTTGGCGCCAGGTATTTCCGATCTTCGCTCTTTGCACGCTCCTCATGGCAGCGGTCTACTGGTTTTTTACGTCGGACTCGCCGTACGGTCAGCACAAAGGCGCAACGGTGCGTGAGATTATCGCCGTGTACCGTTCGGGCGTCGTGGTGTGGCTGGTGCCGTATCTGTACTGGGTATCCTTCGGCACGCTCACGTTCTTTGCGTCCTCGATGCCGACATATTTGCTCGACCGATGGCATATGGACCCGACGCAAGCATCGATGTTCTACACACCGCTGCTCGTGGTCTGCGTCGCCGTCACGCGGCCGCTGGGCGGCTGGCTAGCCGACCGTTACGACGTGCTTCGGCTCCTCGGCAGGCTGTTTGGCGTCATGGTCGTTCTGGCCGTGCTCCTCGCTCTGCAGATTTCGGTACAGCTCGAGCTGCTCGCCATTTATGGGCTGGCGCTGCTTTCCGGGACGGCAGCAGCCGCGGTCATCAAGCTCATCCCGCTGTACTTCCGGCAAGTGGGCGCGGTGAGCGGACTGGCCAAGGCCGCCGGCGCGGCCTGCGGCTTCACCATGACGATGATGCTCGCGGCCAGCAAGAATCTTCTCGGCGGGTACACAGTCGGCTTTGCCATTTGGGCGGTGATGAACGCCGCCGCGTTCTACATCGCGTTTTCGCGCGTCGGCTTTCGGCATGCAAAATTGGACACCGCCGATGAGATATCGGTGCACTCAACCATCGACGTTGGAGTTCGCGTGCATGGGTAAGCGCGTTTGCGTGGTTATCGCGGCGATTATCGCATCGCTCACCATGCCCGCTGCATCCGCTGCACCGACTCAGTCTGCGCCGCTATCGGCAATGCAGGCGAAGGCGTTGAAGCCACACGCCACGTTTAAGGAATGCGCGAATTGCCCGGAGATGGTCGTCGTGCCGGCCGGGACCTTCACGATGGGATCGCCGGCCAACGAGCCGGGGCGTTCTGCCGACGAAGGCCCACAACATAAGGTCACGATCGCGCGACCACTTGCGGTCGGCCGTTTTGAGGTCACCTTTGCGGAATGGGATGCGTGCGTGGACGGCGGCGGCTGCAACGACTACATTCCCTCCGATCAAGGCTGGGGCCGCGGCCGCAGGCCGGTGATCAATGTGTCGTGGGACGACGCTCAATCCTACGTCGCGTGGCTGCGGAAAAAGACCGGCAAGTCATATCGGCTGCTCTCGGGATCCGAATACGAATATGCGACGCGCGCCCGGACGCAGACCGCCTATCCCTGGGGGAATGCCATCGGCACGAACAATGCCAATTGCCACGACTGCGGGAGCAAGTGGGACGCCAAGCAAACCGCGCCGGTCGGCTCGTTCGCGCCGAACAAGTGGGGTCTCTACGATATGGTAGGCAATATCCGCGAGTGGACGGAGGACTGCTACCACAGCGCGTACGCCGGCGCACCGGCAGACGGCTCGGCGTGGACGGAGAGCGCCGATTGTTATCACCGCGTCGTGCGCGGCGGGTCGTACCTCCTCGCTCCGGAATTCCTCCGCTCGGCAAGCCGCTACTGGTTCGCTGAAGACTATCGGCTGCGCTATCTTGGTCTGCGCGTCGCTCGAACGCTTTCGCCTTAACTAAACCGCGGCGTCGAGGTCGAGCTCCGTAGCCGGAATGATGCGCACGTCATCCGCAAGCTGCGCGAGTTGCGCGCGGTCGTAGTTCACCGCCGCGCCGACCAGCACGATCGCCGGCTCCGGCACGATATACGAAGCGGCGAATTGCGCGATCTGCGCGCGATCGATCGCCTCGATGCGCTCGGTATACTGCTGCAGCTCGTCGAGCGGAATGCCGTAGATTGCAAAATCGCCGAGCGCGCCGATGAGGCCGTCGTTGGTTTCGATGCCGCGACTCCAGCTGCCGAGCAGCGACGCTTTGCGCGCTGCGAACTCACGGTCTTCCACCGCCGCAGATTCGAGCGAGCGGAGCGTATCGAGCACGACGAGGGCGGATTCGATCGCGCGTTTGTGGTCGACCAGCGTCGATGCTGCGAATTGTCCCGCGTTGCGCCGTGAGGCGAGCTGCGCGCCTGCGCCGTACGAAAGCCCGCGCTTGACGCGCACCTCCTGGTTGAGCCGTCCGGAATATCCCGAAAGCATCGCCGTCGTGACGATGCCTGCATAATACGACGCGTCGCGACGTGGCGGAGCCGCGCGCGTTACGACGACGGCCGTACGTCCCGCGTCGGGCCGGTCGACGACGACGACGCGACGTCGCGGCGACGGCGGCGGCACCGCAACCACTTCGGCGGCCGGCAGCGGATCGGTCTTCCATTGGCCGAAGGTACGCCGCGCCAATTCGAACGCCGCATCGACGTCGATGTCGCCGCCGATCAAGAGCGTAGCATGTTCGGGACGGTATGCGTGACGATGAAAAGCGACGATCTCGTCGCAGCCGAGCGCCTCGAGCGAACGCGGCGTTCCGGAAATCGGATGGCCGTACGGTGAATCGCCGCCCACCGTGCGTCCCGAGACGAGGCGCGCGAGCGACGACGGCGAGCTATACGATAAACGTAAATCCGAGAGCGCACGCGTGCGCACGCGCTGAAACTCTTCGAGCAAGAACGTCGGCTCGAGCACCGTCTAGGCAAAGAGCGCGAGCGCATCGCCGAAAACAGGGCTCGTTGCGCTGACGCCTGCAGTGCTGGCATCGTACGACGTCGAGCGATCGAGCCGCGCGCCGAGCGCGTCCGCAGCGAGATCGAGCTCCGCGGCGCTACGGCGTTTCGTGCCTTCACGCAATAATGCCGACGTCATCGCAGCGACGCCCGGACGCCTCGGCGGATCGCTCGCGCTTCCGCGCTCGAAGGCAATTGACGCCGAAACAAGCGGAATGCGCATCCCTGCGGTTTCTCCGCGCGAAAAGACCACGACGCGCAAACCGTTGGCAAGATGCTCTTCGTGCGACTTCGGAAGTGGGACGCTGCGCGGCGGTCCCGCTTGCGGCATCGGCGACGCGATCATTCGGACTCGGCTGCCAGATACTCGACGACGGAAAGATTTTCGCGCCGGAACGTTCGGCGCGCAGCGTCTCGCAGCGTCTCGACGTCGACGGCCGCATAGCGCGCCATGTCGTGATCGAGCAGACGCGCCGAGCCACGCGCCATCGCCGAACGTCCGATCGCTTGCGCGATGTCGTTGTACGTTGCCAACCCTCGTACGGTCATCGCATAGAGCTGTACTTTGGCTTTTTCAAGCTCCCCGGCTTCCAGCGACCCGGCGACAATCGCCTCGATTTGCGCGTTGATGAGGGATTCGATTCGTCCGAGCTCGCTGCCGGCCGATGCGATCGCGCGAATCGTGAACAACCCAGGTTGCTCGTTCCAATCGGCGCCGGCCCACGCGTTCGTTGCGACCTGATGCTCGTACACGAGCGAACGATACAAGCGCGAGCTCTTTCCCGTACCGAGCAGCGTTTCGATCAAATCGAGCGCCGGAAGATCCGCATCGGCTGCATTGCCGATGTGCCAGCTCATCGAGAGCGCCGAAAGCGGCGCGTTCTTCGAACGATGACGCAAGCGCTGCTCGCCATCTTGCGGCGGCTCGATTGCCGTCACGCGCGGTATCGACGACGACGGCTGCGGGATCGTGCCGAAATACCGATCGATCCATTCCTGAACGCGCGCGCTTTCGAAATCACCGACGACGATGAGCGTCGCATTCTCGGGACGATAGTACGTCGCATGAAATGCCACGACGTCGGAGAGCGCAGCCGCGCGAAGATTCTCGGGATCGCCGATCACACCGCGCCGGTACGGATGCACTGCGTACGCTTGTTGCGTCACGAGCTCGCCGAGCAACCCATACGGCTCGGCAAGAATGCGTTGATCGTACTCGCCGATGACGACCTCGCGTTCAGTTTCGAAGTTCGCTTCGTCGACGACAAGCCCCGCGAGCCTGTCGGCTTCCGCCCACAAGATCGTCTCCAAATAATTCGATGGAACGACCTCGTAGTAGTTGGTGTAATCCTCGGTCGTAAACGCATTGTTGAAGCCGCCGACGTCCTCGGTGAGACGGTCGATCGTCTCGGCGCCGGTTTGCTTCGTGCCTTTGAACATGAGGTGTTCGAAGAGGTGCGCGAAGCCCGAGCGCCCGGGCGGATCGTCTTTGCCGCCGACCCGGTAGGCGACGTTGACCGACGCCGTTGCAGAGCGGTGGTCCTCGAGCGTGATCGCCCGGAGACCGTTCGGCAGCACCCGCTCCACAAAGGGAAGCGGGTCGAGGTATAACCGCGACAGCGTCGGGGAGCTAGGCACCGTCGCCAGATGCGCGCCGGCGTCCCTTTCAGCCTTCAACCTGCTTGACATCGAACATACGTTCGATTATCCTGGGCCTCCCATGGCGAGCTTTGCCGCGCTGCGCGACGCCCTCGACGTCCGGTTCCGGACGGCCTCGCCCGGTGCTTTCGTGCAGCCGGATGGGACGGTGCTGGCAACCGGGATCGCCGCAATCGATCGTGCATTAGCCGGAGGTTTCCCCAAAGGCGCGATCTCGACGCTCGAAGGCTCGCCCAGCTCCGGGCGCAGCGCGCTGGCCGCGCGCGTCCTCGCGGTCGCGACGCGCACCGGCGGCGCGGCGGCGCTGGTGGAATCGCACGCGGACGCATCGGGCTTCGTGTTTCCGCCGTCGCTGGAAGAAGCCGGCGTCGCGCTGGGACGGCTTGCAATCGTGCGCGTGCATTCGCCGCTCGAAGTCATTCGCGCGGCCGACATCTTGCTGCGCTCGTCGGCATTCAAAGCAATCGTCGTTCCGATCGTAACGTTTCGCGCCACGGCGTGGTCGCGACTCGCAAGCCTCACGCATCGCGCCGGCGCGGTGCTGCTTACCGTCGGGTGCGAAGCACCGACGGAATTGCGCTATGCGGCCGCGTTGCGCGTCACGTGCGCCCTCGGACGGGTCGATTGGACCGGTGCGCCCGGACCATTTCGCGCGCTTGCCGGCTACGAGCTTGACGTGCGTGTCGACAAACACAAGCGCGCAATTCCGAACGGAGCCGCGCGCGTCGCCGTGCGGTGATTCTCTGCGTCCGCGCACTCCAACCGGTTTCCGATTGGGAAGCCGTTCTTGATGCGCTCGACGCGATTTCGCCGCTGATCGAAGACGGCGGAGGGGAGGCTGCTTTTTGCGAGATGCGCGGAATCGCCGGCACGCCGGCGCGCTGGCTCTCACAGGTGCGCGCCGTCTTAGCGCCGTTTGCAAAACAATTTGCGCTCGGCATCGGGCCGAATCGTTTTGTCGCGAGCGTTGCGGCGCGACTCGGTCACGATTGCGAACCTGGAGGCGATGCTGCAGCGTTCGTCGCACCGATGCCGCTCGACGTGCTGCCGATCGAGCGTGCGATTTGCGAGCGCTTGCATTTGCTCGGAATCCGTACGCTCGGCGATCTCGCAGCGCTCCCGCACGGCCCCTTCGTGCGGCGTTTCGGTGCGGAGTCCGCGCGCTGGCACGCGTTCGCACGCGGCATCGACGACGTTCCGCTCGTTCCACGACCGCGACGCGCGCGCATCGAGCGCGCGCTCTTCGGCGAAGGCAGCGCGGCCAGCGAAGAAGCGCTGCTCTTTGCGCTTCGCACGCTGGTTGCACACGCGGTCGACGATCTCGTCGCGCTCGGCAAACGCGCCTGCGAAATCATACTCTCGCTCGAATGCGAAAATGGTGACGTGCACGACGTTACCGTCGGCGTCGCGCATCCGACTGCCCGTGAAGGAATGCTCTTCGATCTCGTACGCGCGCATCTTGAAGGCGTGCAGCTGCAAGCCCCTGTTGAAGGCTTGCGCTTGCGCATCGAGCGCATGGAAGGCGGCGCGACGCCGCTCGGACTTTTCAGCGCCGACGATCCGGACGGGGAAGCATTGTCGCTGGCGGTAGCGCGCATGGAAGCGGCGTTCGGCGACGGATCGGTACTGCGCGCGCGCGTCGTGGAAGGCTATCGTCCGGAACGGCGCGCGATTTACGAGCGCTTCTCGCAGCTCGATGCTTGCGAACGCGACCCGATTGCAGTATCCGCCAAGATGCAATTGCGGCTTTTTCCCGAGCCCCAGCCGCTCGACGTCATCATACAAAACGGAGTTCCGCATCTTGCCGGAACTCCGCCGCAAGGCGTTCGCGATTTCGCCGGGCCCTGGCGCGTCGCCGAAGCGTGGTGGTCGAATTCGCCTCTGACGCGCGACGATTACGACATCATGCTCGACGACGGCAGCCTTTATCGCATTGCTTTCCGCGAAAACCGCTGGCTGCTGCTCGGCGTGTACGATTAGGCGTCTTCGCCGTTCGAGATCTTCATCGGCGCGCCCGACTCATCGACGTCGACTTCGTCGACGAACGATTCGTCCGCGTTCTTTTCGGCGAGCTCGTCGAGCAATTCGCTATCGTCCGAGATCGTCGGCACGTCCGGTGGCTCGCTCTTCCCTTGTCGTAGCCGGTCGCCTACTTCATTATCCATGGGGACCGTCTACCCGCGGCACGTGGTTCCTTACACGCCTACCCGACGTACGGCACATTCGGCGCAACCGGAGCCAACAGCACATCGAGCTTCCCCAGTAGCGACGGATCGATCGCCACGTCGGCTGCTTTCACGTTCTCATCCACGTGCTCGGGCTTCGTCGCACCGACGATCACCGCAGAGATTTCCGGACGCCGCAAGCACCACGCCAGCGCCGCTTGCGCGAGCGTGAGGCCGGCATCTTCGGCGAGCTTCTTCGCGCGCTGCACGGCATCGAGGACCGGCTGCGTGAAATATTCCTCCATCATCTCTGCGGCAGCGCCGGCCGCACGCGAACCTTGCGGCGGCGCCTTCGCATCGGCGTATTTTCCCGTGAGGATGCCTTGCGCGAGCGGCGACCACACGACGTTGCCGAGACCGAACTCTGCGCAAACGCCTAAGACGCGGCGCTCGATGCGGCGCCACAACATCGAGTACTGCGGCTGGTTGCTCGCGGGCTGCGCCCACCCCATCGCGCGGCAAAGATTCACTGCCGCGCTGATTTGGTCGCCGTTCCACTCCGAAACGCCCCAGTACAAGATCTTGCCCTGCCGCACGAGATCGTTCATTACGGCACACGTCTCTTCGAGCGGCGTCGTCGGATCGTATCGATGACACTGATAGAGGTCGATGTAGTCGACGTCGAGACGCCGCAGCGAGTGATGCACTTGGTCGGTGACGTGTTTGCGCGACAGACCGCGGTCGTTCGGCCCGTCGCCCATCGGAAAAAAGACCTTCGTTGCGAGCACGAACGAATCGCGGCGCACGCCTTTCAGCGCCTTGCCGACGATTTCTTCGGCGCCGCCTCGCGCGTAGACGTTCGCGGTATCGAAGAACGTAATGCCCAACTCATAGGCCCGCTCGATGCACGCGATCGCAGTCGCTTCCTCGACCATGCCGCCGTAGGTGAGCCACGAACCTAGACCGACCGTCGAGACCTTCACACCCGAGCGCCCGAGATTGCGATACTTCATTTACAGGCGTTTCGCCCCAGGCTGCACGCCCCCCACGCTTCGCGGTGGGGCCCCCAATTCGAGCTCGCAACGGCGCCGTTGCCATTGCACGACGCCGCTGCGCTCGCTCCATCACTATTTGATCTAGCTGCCGGCGGGCTGTTGCGCGGGTGCGTCTTTCCGTCGCAGCGCGACGTTGCCGAGGCCACCGACGACGCCGAGCCCGAGTGCCGCCCACGACGCCGCGGGCGTCCAGATGCCGCCGATTCCCAAGAGGCTGTCCAGACTATACGAACCAGGACCGACGAGTGCGATTGCAACTGCGATCGCGATGTACGCGACCGGAAGCTCTGCGCCGCCGTTTTGCGCGAAGAAGCCCTTGCCTGCGTGCACCGTGAGCATCGCGACGACCATCACCGAGACGATCAGCATCGACGCGACCGGAGCGAACAGTCCGAGAGCGAGCAGCAGGCCGCCGGCGATCTCGCTGGCGCCGGCCGCCGCGGCGAAGACTCTGCCGGGCTTGAAGCCTATGGATTCGAAATAGCCGCCGGTTCCGGCGAGGCCGTAGCCGCCAAACCAGCCGAAGAGTTTTTGAGCGCCGTGGGCCGCGAAGCCGAGGCCGATGAGACGAACGAGCAGCAGTGCCAGATCCACGATTATTTCTCCTTAGTACCTTACTTTTTGTAGGTTACTGTACCGATTGTAGGGGTGTGCTACACTTATGTCAAGTAGCCTAGTCCATAGAAAGTAAGCATGAACCTGAACTTGCGGTCGAGTCCCTCCCGGGAGCACCCCGAGCAAGCGAGCCACCAGGCCGGAGAGATCAGCTCGTTCTGCCCGCGCTACCAGTACGCGGTCGAGCTGATCGGGCGTCGCTGGGTCGGCGCGATTCTACGCGTGCTTCTCGGGCATCCGCGGCGGTTCAACGAGATCATGGCGGCAATTCCGGGGCTCTCGGACCGGCTGCTCACCGAACGCCTGCGCGAGCTCGAAACGGACGGCATCGTGCGCCGAACCGTGCACGACGAACGGCCTGTGCGCGTCACCTACGAGCTCACCGCGTGTGGCGAAAGCCTCGAACCGATCATTCGCGGCGTCGGCGAGTGGGCCGAAGCCTGGGTGCAAGCACACAGCTGACGTGACCTACGAAATGCTGCAAGTCGACGCGTTCACCTCACACGCGCTCGGCGGCAATCCATGTGCGATCTATCCGGATGCCCGCGGCCTCAGCGACGAGCTCATGCAGCGCATTGCTCGCGAAATGAATCTTTCGGAAACGTCGTACGTGCTTCCAAGCGAGCGCGCCGATTTTCGCGTGCGCTATTTCACGCCGGCGTACGAGCTTCCGATGGCGGGACATCCCACGATCGCGACGACGCACGCGCTCTGCGAGCTCGGGCGCATCAAGCCGGACGCTCGCCAAATCACGCTCGAGATGCCGGCCGGTATCATCCCGGTCAGCATCGACCGCGCGCACGAGCATCCGCGCTTCATCATGCGTCAGCTCGCGCCGAAATTTTTGCGCACGTATTCGCGTGAGGCTCTCGCAGACGCACTCGGACTGTCGGTCCGGGATCTACGTTCCGACGCCACGCCGCAGACCGTCTCCACGGGCGTACCGCAATTGATGATCGCGCTTGCTTCAGTCGAGGCGCTCGGGCGCATTCGTGCCGACGTACGCACGCTGCTACCCGGCCAAGAGCAGCGCGACTATGCCAGCGTGCACGTCTTTGCGCGCGACAGCGGCGAGGTCGCCCTGCGCTCGCGGCACTTCGCGGATTTCAACGGGCTCGTCGAAGACCCGTTCACCGGCTCTGCCAGCGGCGGCATGGCGGCGTATTGCGCGCGCTACGGGCTCGTGGAAGCGTCCTCGTACGCGATCGCGCAAGGCGAGCATGCCGGTCGCCCCGGCACGGGCTACATTCGCGTGCTCGGAACGCCGGACGCAATCGAAGGCGTCGAAGTCGGCGGCGAAGCGGTCACCGTGCTGCGAGGGACGCTGGTTCTCTAGCGGCAAACACGCCGTCATGAGCACGCAAAAGAACGTCGGTTTTATCGGCCTGGGCACGATGGGCTTCGGCATGGCCGCGAACTTGCTGGCCGCCGGATACGCGGTGACCGGATACAATCGCTCCCGCGACAAAGCCGAGCCGCTGCGCGCCAAAGGACTCGCGATCGCCGATTCGGCGCAAGCCGCTGCCGCTAACGCCGAGATCGTCATCACGATGCTCAGCGACGATCCGGCTGTGGAAGACGTGCTGCTCGGCGAGCGCGGCGCGCTGGCGAGCGCGAAACCCGGCACGCTCTTTATCGATTCGAGTACCGTCACGCCGGGTATGTCCCGCCGTTGCAGCGAGTTCGCGCGTGCACGCGGATTGCGGCATCTCGATGCGCCCGTGACCGGCAGCCGGAACGAAACGAATGCCGGCAAGCTGGTCTTTATCGTCGGCGGCGAGCGCAACGATTACGACGAAGCGGCACCGCTGTTCGACGTGATGGGCCAAGCGCGGTTTTACTGCGGGCCGAGCGGCTCCGGCGCGACGCTCAAGCTCTGCAACAATGCGATCTCCGGAACGCTCACGACCGCGATGGCCGAAAGCGCGACCGTCGTGCGGTCGTCCAATATCGATCAGGACGTCGCGCTCGCATTTCTCAGCGAACACGGTGCCTTTGCTTGCCGGCTGTCGCGCTCCAAGCTCCCGAAAATGTTCTCCGGTGATTTTTCAGCGAACTTTCAGCTCAAGCTGATGGCAAAGGATATGCGCTATTTCCTTTCACTCGCGCGGGATCACGAACGAGACACTCCGGCGATCGAGGACGTGGCGCAAACCCTTGCAAAAGCGATCGACGCCGGCTTCGGCGACGACGACATCGCAGCCGTCTTTGCGTACTTGATGAAAGCGCAAACTGCCGGCGTGCGTTAGAACAGCTTAGCGGCGTTTTCTTCGTCGGGACGTTGCCGCAGCTTTCGGGCGCGGGCGAGCAGGCGATTTCTTTTTCGGTTTGGTGGCCGCGCGAACTTTGCGGGCTTTTCGTGTCTTATGCGGACGCGGATGGCGAGGCTCGTAAATCCCGATGACGTCACCGCTCGGCAGTTTCAGCTCGGTGACGAGTCCCCAACCGCGATCGCTGATTCCCGTCGATGGAACCCCGCGCTGTGCGAGCCGCTTGACGACGGCGTGAATATCGTCACACATCAAATAGAGCTCGTGCCCGGAGTCTTCCTCAGTTTCGTGCACGGCGAGATCGGTCGGCGGTGCCGCGAAGAAGAGCCGCCCGTTTCCGGCATCGATCCATGGAAGCTCCAACACGTCGCGGAGAAACGCGTACATCTCGTTCGGGCGCTTGGTGTAGAACAGCGCATGGATTCCGGTGATCACGACGGCCTCCTGACCGCTTGACGTATCGAACATATGTTCGATACCATGACGCCCCATGTCCTCGCGGGCGGGCTACGCCGAGCTTCACTGTTGGTCCAACTTCAGCTTCCTCGAAGGCGGGTCGCACCCCGAGGAGCTCGCGGAGCGCGCCGCGGCGCTCGGACTGCGTGCCGTTGCACTCACCGACCGTGACGGCGTGTACGGCGCGGTGCGTTTCGCCAAGCATGCGGAACGCGCGGGACTCGCGGCGATCTGCGGCGCCGAGCTGACGCTCGAGCTCGACGAAGACGCACCTCCGGCGCCCAAAGGCGCACGGCCGTCGCACGAGGTGCCGGCGCGCTCGCCACGGCTCGTGCTGCTGGCCGCCGACGAAGGCGGCTACGCCAATCTTGCGCACGCAATCTCGACGGCGCAGCTGCGCGGACGCAAACGCGATGCGCGCTTACACTTGCGCGATCTCGACGGGAAAACGCAAGGGCTCATTGCGCTCTCCGGCGGCGCGAATGGTCTCATCGAGCGCGCACTGGACGGCGACGATCGCAGCGAGGCCCTCGCGATCGGCGCGCGATTGCGCGATCTTTTCCCCGGCGCGTTCTATTGCGAATTGCAGCATCATCTGCGGCCCGAAGACGGCGTGCGTTGCGAAGCCATGCTCGAAATCGCTCGCGCGCTTGGCGTCCCACACGTCGCGACGAACGGCGTCGCCTACGCAACCAAAGCCGATGCGCTGCTCGCCGACGTGCTCGCGTGCATCAAATACAAGAAAACGCTTGCGACCGCCGGCATGCTGTTGCGGCCCAATCACGAGTTCTATCTCAAGAGCGTGCAGCAGATGGCGCGGATCTTTGCGCCGTATCCGCAGGCGCTGCGCGCGACGCTCGAAATCGCCGAGCGCTGCACGTTTCGCCTCGTGAAATTACCGGGTCAGTTTCCGCTTTTTCAGATACCCCCCGAAGAAGGCACGCGGCACAATTACCTGCGCACGCTCGTCTATCGCGGCGCAGCCAAACGCTACGGCACGCCGCTGCCGCCGAAAGTAGAGCGCCAGCTCGAGTACGAGCTCGGCATGATCGCGCGGTTGGATCTCGCCGGCTATTTTCTCATCGTGTGGGACATCGTGCGCGCGGCCGAAGAGCTCGGCGTGCTTTGCCAAGGCCGCGGCTCGGCTGCGAACTCGGCGGTGTGCTACGCGCTCGGCATCACGGCCGTCGATCCGGTCGGCATGGAATTACTTTTCGAGCGCTTCCTCTCGGAAGAGCGCGGTGAAGTCCCCGACATCGACATCGACTTCGCGCATCAAGATCGAGAGAAGGTGATTCAGTACGTTTACGAGCGCTATGGTCGCGCGCACGCGGCGATGACTGCGGAGGTCATCACCTATCACGAGCGCTCGGCGATTCGCGATGTCGGAAAAGCGCTCGGCATGAGCCTCGAGCGCGTCGAGGCGGTTGCGCGCGAGTACGACGCGCAGGAGTCGCTCGAAGGCGCCACCGCGACGGCGGATGAGAACGCGAAACTGCTCTCGATCTTCTGCCGTCGCATCGAAAACTTTCCGCGCCATATGGGGATTCATTCCGGCGGCATGGTCATCACGCGAGATCCGCTCGTGCGCGTCGCGCCGGTCGAATGGGCGACCATGCGCGATCGCACGATCGTGCAATGGGACAAGGACGATTTGCAAGATTTGGGTCTTATCAAAATCGACTTGCTGGGCTTGGGTATGCTCTCGCTCTTGCGCGAAGCCTTCGAGCAATACCGCCGCCTCTATCCGGATCGCTCGCGGCTTTCGCTGCCGGCGATTCCCGCCGACGATCGCGCGACGTACGAAATGCTGCAACGCGCCGATTCGATCGGCGTCTTTCAAGTCGAATCGCGCGCGCAGCAATCGATGCTGCCGCGCATGAAGCCCGTGCGCTTTTACGACATCGTCATTCAAGTTGCGATCATCCGGCCCGGCCCCATCCAAGGCGATATGATTCATCCGTTTTTGCGCCGGCGCAATGGACTCGAGCCGGTGGCGTATCCGCATCAGAAGCTCAAACCGATCTTGGAGCGAACTCTCGGCGTGCCGCTCTTTCAAGAACAAGGGATGCGCATGGCAATCGAGGCTGCCGGCTTCACGCCTGGAGAAGCGGATCAACTGCGGCGGGCGATGGGACACAAACGCTCGCGTCAACGGATGACGGAAATCTATTCCAAGCTCGTCGGAGGCATGGTCGCAAACGGCATCGACAAAGAAGCGGCGGAGCAGCTCTTTCATATGCTCGAAGGCTTTGCCGACTACGGCTTTCCGGAATCGCATGCCGCCAGCTTTGCGCTTTTGGCCTATGCATCGGCCTACGTCAAATGCCACGAGCCTGCAGTGTTTCTCGCCGCAATTCTCAACGTGCAGCCAATGGGCTTTTACTCGACGGAAGTGCTCGTCAACGACGCACGGCGCCATGGCGTCACCGTCAAACCGGTAGAAGTCAACGCTAGCCGCTGGTGGAGCTTCGTCGAAGAGGGCGGCGCCGTACGGCTCGGATTTCACATCGTGCGCGGGCTCGCCGAAGGACAGCAGCGCGCGCTCGAAACGGCGCTCTCCGGCGGCGCCTTTGACGACATCGTCGATTTCGCACGCCGCTCGCAGCTCTCGCGCGAAGTCCTCGAGAACCTCGCAGCAGCCGGTGCGTTTGCGCCGTGGTTCGCGCAGCGACGCGATGCAATGTGGGCACTCCGCGGGCTCGACGAACGGGAAGCGCGCGGTGAGCTCGGACGCGGCATGGAAACCCTCGAGCCGCAACCTCGTCTGCGCGCGCTGGAGCCGCTCGAAACGACGCGCTTCGATCTTTACGCACTCGGGGTTACGACGGGAATGCAGCCGATCGCCCATTTTCGCGAGGCGCTCGAGCGCGAAGGCGTGCTCGCCGCGAGCCGTTTGCCGGCGATGCCGAAAAATCTGGTGTGCAAGGTGGGCGGGATGGTGATCACGCGCCAACGTCCGGGAACCGCGAAAGGCTTCGTCTTTCTCACGCTCGAGGACGAAACCGGGCTCGTCAACGTGATCGTGCGGCCCGACGTCTACGAGCGCTATCGCCGCACGATCAAGCTCTCCGAAGCGCTCATCGTCGAAGGCACGCTGCAAAAGGAATCCGGCTGCATCGACATGCTGGCCCGAAAGTTCTGGGCGCTGCAGACCGACGGCGCAACCAGCAGCGTCCACGCCCGAAATTTCCGTTAGACCGCACCCTCATCTTCGTATACGAGTTTATTGAAATATGCCTTAGGGAAGGCAGCGAATATCGAAGCAACGATTCGCGAAGCCGGACTCCGTTACGTCGACGATCGCCGCCCCGGGATAACGCGCAAGCGCCGCGGGCGCCAGTTCGTCTATTTCGATCCGAGCGGTAAGCCGCTTCGTGACGAACGCGAGCTGGCGCGCATTCGCGCGCTCGCCATTCCTCCCGCGTACCGTGACGTCTGGATCTGCCCGATTCCGCACGGGCACATTCAAGCAACCGCTCGCGACGACCGGGGACGCAAACAATACCGCTATCACAAACGCTGGCGTGAATGGCGCGACGAGGTCAAGTACAATCGTCTCGCGGCGTTCGGAAAGATGCTTCCGAAGATTCGCGCCGCCGTGGCTCGCGACTTACGCAGCGCGGGGCTTTCGCGCCGTAAAGTCTTGGCGGTCGCAATCACCTTACTCGAGCGGACAGCGATACGGATCGGCAACGAAGAATACGTGCGTGCCAACAAATCGTTCGGCCTGACGACCTTGCGCGCACATCACGTGCACGTGCACGGCGCGAAGATCAACGTGCGTTTTCGCGGCAAGACCGGCCGGGAGCACAACGTGACGCTCAACGATGCGCGGATTGCAAAGATTATCCGCCGTTGCCGCGATCTGCCCGGCGAGGAGCTGTTTTCGTACATCGACGACGACGGCACGGTGAACGCGATTAACTCCGAAGACGTCAACGACTATCTGCGCGAGATCGCAGGTGACGACTTTTCTGCGAAGGATTTCCGCACGTGGATCGGGACCCTCGAATGCATTCATTCGCTCGCTAAACCCGCAGCAAATAAGACCGAGGCAAAGCAACGCGTCAGCGAAGCGCTCACGTGCGCTTGCGAGCTGCTCGGCAACACGCCGGCGGTCTGCCGCAAAGCGTACGTCCATCCGGCAATTCTGGACACGTACATGAAAGAATTGCGCCTTCCAATGGTGCCACGCAACGAACGAGACGTCTTGAAGCTCATCGCGCTTTGCGAGAAATCGCTCGATCCGGTCGCGCAGATGCGGGCCACGCTGCGCATGCGAAAAGGGAGTACGCGCGGCGGCCGAGCAGTTATGCCTAAAGCGTCATGACCTACGACGAAGTCGAGCCGTTTATTCGCAGCTGGGTTGAAGTAACGCTGATCGGCGAAGAGCTGCCGCGCTTTCGCGGCATGCTGCGCTGGGCCGGCGGCACGATCTCCGTCTTCATCGACGGCGCACCGGAGGATTACGGCGGCGACCGCGGCGAGCCGTTGCCTACGAAGATGTCGATCTCGATCAATAAGATCGCGACGATAACGTTGCTCGCCGATCCGCCCTGGCTGCTCGAACTGAACAAGGCCGATGCCGTTGCTAGCGCTGAGATGCTCCTTCAGCAAGAGCGTCGGCCGAAACGCGACGGTTAGAGCGGCCGTCCCAGCCGGCGCGCGACGAACGTTGCGATCAAATCCCCGAGCCGGCGCTGGCGGGGCGCGAGCCAGGCACGCTGTGCGGGACAGCTGATCTCGCCCATCTCCAGGACCAGCGTGTTCGCGTTCGGGTCCACCGTCCGAAAGCCGTAATACTCGCGCAGGCTACGCGTGAAATTGTCCGGCATGAAACCAAACGGAAAGTACTTCGCATAAAATCGACGCCACGCGCGCGCGGCTCCGGCGCTCTTGGGCGGATAGCCGATCGACGCTCCACTCGTGCACGCCGGCGACGCGCCGTCAAAGTGAATGAAGATCGCGGCGCGCACGTGGTAGTGTCCCGTGTAGTCTGCAGGAACGCGTACGACGGAAAACCCGGCGGCACGCAAGCGGCGTGCGGCTTCGTCGGCCACGACGGGCGTCATCGCCCGCTCGCCCGCCGCTCCGAGATTGCAGGGCCGCCCCGGAAAGCGTGCGCAGCTCGCGGGACGACCCTCATGACCGGCTTGGATGAGGACATCGGAGTTAGCGCTTGCCAAGGCGGGCACAATAGCGGCGAGTAAAAACGCGGCGAGCAAGGCAGGCAACGGCCTCCTACCTCGCCTTCTGAAACGTAAGGAACGAATCAACGATGAGACAATCCTCGATCGCCATGGCGGCTTGCGTCGGCGCGTTCGTCATCGCCTCTCTTCCGGTCCTCGCGCAGATCGCTCCCAACGACACCGGTGCGGGCATCAGGCGAGGCATGCAAGACATGAATTTCTCGGGTCAAGTCGGCAGCGTGACGCTCTACAACAGAAGCTCCGGAACCGGCACGCTGGTCGTGATCGACGTGCAAGGGCAACCATCGGGAAAAATTGAGTCGGCATCGATTCAACGCGGCAAAGACTGCAACAACGTCGATCCCAATCCGGTGTGGAAGCTCAACGACGTCACGAACGGCCGCAGCGCGACGCCGGTCAGTGCGGCGGAAACAAAACTGCTTTCCGGCAACTACGTCGTAATCGTGCATGCCGGCAACGCAGAAATGTCCGGCGGAATGCACGGTAAGGCAGCGCCGCAAAGCAGCAAGGCGCGCTGGCAGCCCGCGTTGTGCGGGCACCTGTATCCCGGCTCGTAAACGTGTTCGATCCGGGAGCCGCGACTGACGCGGCGCTTAGCCGCCGCGTCTTTGTGGGCATCGGAGCCGGAGCTGCCGCTTTAGGCAGCTCCGCGAGCGTGCTTGCAGCAACGGAATCGTTCGGCAAACCGCATCCTCCGATCGTCGCTGAAGAGGATCCCGCCATCACGGTCATGCGTCCGATGCTCCGGACGGGTATCCCCGCGTATGCCGCCGCGCCGAACAATGCCGCGCGCACGACACCCGGCATCGTGTTGGTGCAACACGTCTGGGGTGTGGACGCGACGATGCGCGACGACGTGCGTCGTCTCGCGAAAGAAGGCTTCGTCACCGCGGCGCCCTTGCTGTACGGGCGCATGAATCCACCCGACGCCGACAACAGCGACGACTTCAATCTCGTCCAGCCGTACGCACAGAAACTCGATCAGTCCGTCGTGCAAAACGATCTTGTGGCTGCGGCCGACTGGATTCGCGAGCGCGTCGGTTCGGTGCGCGACGGTCGTCCGCCGAAAATCGGCATCGTAGGGTTTTGCGGCGGCGGGCGAATCGCGTTGCGTCAAGCATGGTCGAATCCCAGACCCTACGACGCCGCAGTGATTTTTTACGGTGCGGTCGCCGGTCAGGAGAGCGGCGTCCCAATTCCCGTCATGGGCAACTACGGCGCGCGCGACACCGGTATTCCGGCGGCCGACGTGCGCGCGTTCTACGCACGGCTTTCGGTTCCGCACGATGTGAAAATCTACGATGAAGCCGGGCACGCGTTCTTCGACGATACGCGCGACAGCTACGTCGCCTCGGCAGCTGCCCAGGCCTGGACGCGCAGCCTGGCCTTTTTGCACAAATACCTGAGCGCCTGAGCGCCGCGGTGCCAGCCGTCTGGCACGGGTCTCGGCCATGCTCCGACCATGACTGCGACTGCCGGCATCGTCTTTCTGCTCGTCGGGCTCCTGATCGGGGCGGCCGCGGCGTGGCTCGTCACGCGGGCCGAAGTCCGCGTCGCACGCGAAGAGCTCGCTGCCGAGCGGGCCGAGCGCCGGACCGACGCCACCAGCGGAATCAAACAGATCGCCGACGAGCTATCGTCGCATCTGCAAACCGTGGCGACGTCGGTCGCCGAGCTCGACAAGCAGCGTGCTGCCGGCGACGCATCGCTGCGCACGACGCTTGCGACGCTGCAGGAGAGCGATAAGGAATTGCGCGCCGTACTCCTCACGAGCGCGACGGAAACGGCGCGTCTGACGACGGCGTTGCGCGACAATCGCGTGCGCGGCCGCTGGGGCGAGCTCTCGCTGCGGCGCATCATCGAGCTGTCCGGCATGGTCGAACATTGCGACTTCACCGAACAACCGACAATCGACGGAAAGCGTCCGGACGCGATCGTCATGCTGCCCGACGGCATGCGGATCCCGATCGATGCGAAAACTCCGCTCGGCGATTATTATGCTGCGCTCGAAGCGACCGATGCCGCCGAGGTCACGCGCCTGCTGGCAGCAAACGCCGCGGCTCTTCGCGCAAACGTACGCGAGATCGCGCGACGCGATTATGCGGCCGCGAACGAGGCGCGGTTCGCGATCTTGTTCGTCCCGCTGGAATCGGTGCTCTCCGCGGCCCTTTCAGTCGATCCGAAAATCCTTGAAGACGCTCTCGCCGAAGGCGTGCATATCGCGAGTCCGGTCACGCTGATTGCAGCGCTGCGCGCGTTCGCATACGGATGGTCGCAGCACGATCGTCAGCGCAACGCTGAAGCGATCTTGCAGCAAAGCCGCAAGCTCGTCGAGCGCCTCGGCATTTTCGGTCGCGCGTTCGCGCAAGTCGGCAACGCGCTCGAGACGGCGGTACGGCGGTGGAACGATGCCGTCGGCTCGTTCGAAGGACGTTTGTCCGTGACGGCGCGCGAGATCGCGCAGCTCTCCGGCGAAACGCTGGAGCAGCCCGAACCGAAACCGGTCGAAAGCGCCGTGCGTCCACTTGTCAAAGTCGAAACGCTCGAGCTCGAGCTCGGTGTGACTGAAACCGAGGTCGCTGCGGCGTCTTAAACTACTTTTCCGCGAGTCTCTGGAGTGCGGCCAGTGTGTTCTCGACGTGCTTGTCGGGATCGAGCGAGCTGTACGAGTAGACGATCCGATCGTTACGCGAGATAACGTACGATACGCGGTTGGCGTACAGATTTTTGTGGAAGTCGATGACGGCGTCGTAGCTCCGCGCAATCGATAAATCGGCATCGGATGCTACCGGAAATTTGCTGCGACATTCGCTCGTACCGAAATCGTGCAGCTTCTGGATGTTGTCCTTCGAAATTCCGATCACAGTGGCGTGGAGAGCCTTGTACTTTTCGATGGCGTCGGCGAAGTCGTGAGCTTCTTGCGTGCAGCCCGTCGTGAACGCCGCCGGAAAGAAATACAGGACGACCGGGCCTTTCTTCAGCTCGTTTTGCAGGCTGAATATGAATACCCGATCGCCCATCGACGCTTCAGCCGAAAAGAGCGGCGCGCGTTCTCCCGGCGACAACGCCGCACGCGCGGCGTGCCGCCCGAGCGCGAGAATTCCCAGCACGGCGATAATCGTGATGATCGCAACCGCGATAAAACGTGCCATGGTTAAAGCCCCATCTGACGGGCGATGATCATGCGCTGCACCTCGTTCGTCCCTTCGCCGATCTCGTTGATCTTCTGATCGCGGTAGAAACGCGAGACCGGATATTCTTCCATAAACCCGTAACCGCCGTGGATTTGCACCGCTTCATTGACGACTCGCCGGGACATCTCGCCGGAGTAGAGTTTGGCCAGACTCGAAGTGGTAGCAAAGTCGCGGCCGGCGTCCTTTTCCCAGGCCGCACGCAGCACCATGAGCTTCGCGTGCTCGATTTCCGTCAGCATGTCGGCGAGCTTGAATGCAATCGCTTGAAACTTTGCGATCGGCTGGCCGAAGGCGTGACGGTCTTTGGCGAACTTCACAGCTTCTTCGTAAGCGCCCGCGGCGAGACCGACGGACAGCGCGGCCACCGAGATGCGCCCGCCGTCCAGAACTGTAAGGAATTGGTGAAGCCCTTTGCCCCGCTCGCCGAGCAAATTTTCTTCCGGCACGGTCGCATCGACGAAGGATAGCTCGCGCGTGTCGGACGCGCGCCAGCCCATCTTCCGGTATTTCTTGGAACGCGTGAAGCCCGGCGTGTCCTGCGGAACGACGATGTTGCTGATCTCGGACCGGCCGTTGCGTTCGCCGGTGACGGCCGTGATCGTCGTTCCTCCGGTCAGATCCGTGCCTGAGTTGGTGATGAACGCCTTCGTGCCGTTGATCACCCACGAACCGTTTCTGAGAACGGCGCGCGTTTTTGCGGCGCCGGCATCGCTTCCGGCGCCGGGCTCCGTGAGCCCGAACCCCCCCCGCTTGTCACCTCGCGCCAAAGGCACGAGATATTGTTGCTTCTGCTCGTCGGGGC
>JBOHTT010000125.1:0-3971 GCA_050733775.1 Vulcanimicrobiaceae bacterium | reverse complement strand
TGCATGGGTTATCGACTCACGAGCAGACTCGTTGACGATGCTCTACGTTGGCGGCGCGCTAGCCGGCGTCGGCGCCGGCATCGTCTACGGTACGTGCATCGGGAATGCACTCAAGTGGTTCTCTGGTCGCCGCGGACTTGCTGCGGGCTTAACGTCGGCCGGTTTCGGTGCGGGAGCCGCGATCACGGTCATCCCGCTCACCATGATGATCAAGAACTCGGGCTACCAGCACACGTTCTTATTCTTCGGCCTTTTGCAAGGGGCAATTGTCGTTATTGCCGCGATGTTCTTGGTCACGCCGCCAAAAACGACGCCGGCAACCCTGAAGCCTCCTCGAGTAATGCAAGGAACGCACGACCACAGTCCCGCCGAAACGCTCCGTTCACCGGTCTTCTGGGTGATGTACGTTATGTTCGTCATGGTCGGAGCCGGCGGACTCATGGCCGTCGCGCAGCTCGGACCAATCGCAAAAGACTACTACATCGATACATTCCCCGTGAGCCTTATAGGCATCACGGCACCGGCGCTCACCTTTGCGCTTTCGCTCAACAACATCATGAACGGCATCACGCGTCCGCTCCTCGGATTCATTTCCGATCGCGTCGGCCGCGAAGTCACGATGTTTTGGGCGTTCTTGCTCGAGGGCATCGGTATCTTCGCACTGATGAAATTCGGTACGACGCCGGCAGCGTTCGTATTGCTCTCAGGCCTCGTATTCTTCGCATGGGGTGAAATCTATAGCATCTTCCCATCCACCACGCGCGACCATTTCGGCCAGAAATATGCCACCACGAACTACGGCATGCTCTATACAGCCAAAGGAACGGCTTCGCTGCTCGTTCCTCTCGCCAGCGTCATCACGGCCGCAACCGGTAGCTGGACGGCGGCGCTCGAGCTGGCAGCGATCCTGAACATCATCGCCGCAGTTATGGCTGTCGGCGTGCTTCGTCCGGTTCGAATCTGGGATATCAAGCGCACTTCCGCCGACGCCGCCGTCACCGGCGCCGTACCGGCAAGCTGAAGGACGGTAGATATATGAAAAGGATTGTAGTACTCGCTCTCGGCACGGCGCTAGCGCTGGCGAGCGTCGTCGCGGTCGGTGCAGCCGATCAGGTCGAGCTCGACGCACTGATCGCTTCCAACGCGCAAAAGGCGTTCACGCAAATCATTAAGGAGTACCAAGCAAAACATCCCAACGTAACGATCAAGCCGCAGTTTCTCGGCGGCGCGACGATCGCAAAAATGGTCGATACCGGAAAGCCTGCCGACGTCGCGATGGCCGGCAGCAGCGTGTTAAAGCGTGAAGAGCATTTGCTCGATCCACCGGTGCCCATCTTGCAGAACAAAGAAGTCATCTTGGTGCCGAAAAACAATCCGGCGAAGATCACCGGACTCAAAGATCTCGCGAATCCCGGCGTGAAACTCTCTCTCGGAACGCCGGCCTCGGCGGTTGGAACGATTGCCAGCCAAGTGATTCAGAACGGCGCGAAAGATTGGGGATTCGATTTCGTGCAAAACGTCCGTAAGAACATCGTCGTGCAAAAGGAAAAGGGCAGCGAAGTTTTGGCTGCCCTCGGCAGCGAAGCCAACGCGACGATTACCTTCGCATCGGACGTCGATCCATCGAAATACGACACGGTCGAGATCGATCCGAAGTACAACGTCGTTTCAACGTATGAGATCGCGGTCGTGAAAGCCTCGAAGCATCAGGCCGAAAGTCGTGACTTCGCGGGGTTCGCGGCGGGCCCGCAAGGTCTGGCTGTGCTTAAGAAGTTCAACTACATGCCTCCACCCGCCAAATAAAGGCCAGTGGCAGCCTTCCTCATCATTGCGGCGCTCTCGGGCGCCGCGTTTTTGTCTGTCGGGCTCGCTTTCCCAGTGTCCGGCATCGACGGCGGCGAGGGATTGCGCATGCGCGATGCGGTGACGCTTTCCATCGACGATGCGCGCGCGCGCGGACAATCCGTCGAAGCCGTCGCCGCGACGGGCGCGATCGCCGTACAAAACCCGCACCAAGACGAAGGCTCCGACAACGATGCCGACGTCGGTGCTGCACCCGGCGAAATACGTAGCTTGGCGGCGCGCGGCGTTCACGTCGTCGTCGGACCGTTGCGCGCGAACGTCGCACGCGCCGAGAATGCAGCGCTCCTGCAAGCGCGTTCCGTCGTCATAACCGGCTCGGCGCGAGGACCCAGCGATCGCGGCACGCGCGTCTTCAAGCTTTCGCCGTCGGATCGACAGCTGGCAGCGACTGCGTATGCGTGGATGCGCGGGCACTGGGGAAACCGCGTATGCGTGCTCGACGACGGCACCGCTCGGGCGCGATATCGAGCGGCAGCGTTCTTGGCAATCGATCCGCGCGCGCGCCAAGCTTCGCTCGGACACGGCGACGTCGAGCGTTGCATGCAAGGAGTCGACGCCGTATACGCAACCGCGCTCGAGGCCGATCCGGTATTCTGCAGCGCCGTCACGGCGCGCCGCTCACCTGCCATCGCGCTCGTTCGAGCGATGGCGCTGCGCAGCTTCGATCCGACGACATTTGCGCGAGCAGGAAAACTTTGGCGAGCCGAACCGGCACCGATAACGCGCACGGCGGCGATAGAAGCCGTTGACGCGCGCTACCACAAGCGCGCGTTTCTCGGCGCAACCGACGCCGCATTGCGGTTCTACGCAGCGACGCAGATTGCGGTAACTGCGGCGCGCGGCGGCGGCGACCCGCGCGTCCTGCTGCGAAACCGGCGGTTCGGCACGATCCTGGGGACCGTGCGTTTCAACAACCGCGGCGAGCTCGAGGCGCCCGCAATCGTCGTTCGGCCGGCAAACTAAATCGCTGCCTGTGAAAAGCAAACTTTACATAGGCAAAGGACGCTTAGCAGGCCGTAAAGCGTAGCGGCTCATGACTGGGTATTCTGCATACAGGACAGAGCGGGGGGCCGCTTGAACGGCGTAATAACCTCAGGAGGGCGCGATTCGGATATGATGCGGTTTGTTGTCTTTTTATTTGCCTGCGCTTTAGTGACGGCGCCACCCGCGTTCGCACAATCCGCATCGGATACGGCGGCTAAGCTGCAAGCGTTGCAAGCGCAGCTCGACGCGCTGAAAGCGCAGATCGACGCGATGAAAGCGCAACAAATGCAGCAGATGCAGCAGATGCAGCCGTCGACGCCCGTGACGAAGACGGAAGCGCCAAAAGAACAATTCGTGCGTCTGAAGTCCGGCAACAGCGTGACGTTCCTCGTCGGAAAGAAAGACGAAGCCACGGTTTACGGGCATCTCGACCTTTCATACGACTACGCTTCGAAGGGCCTGCAGTCGTTCTATCCATTCAACGGGACGAGCCCGATCGGCAACATCGGCTGGATGCAAGACATCTCCACGAACTCTTCTTTCGTGGGCGTTCGCGGCTTTCACACGCTGGGTGCCGAGAGCCGATTCGTCTACCAGCTCGAAACGCAAATCGATATCTCGAATACGTCGGGTCTGTCCGCGTCGAACTCCAACCAGTCCGATCAGGTAAAGGGCGGCTTGACGTCGCGCAACAGCTTCATCGGTTTGCAATATCCGTGGGGCGCGCTCAAGATCGGCAAGACGGACGCGCCGTACAAGAATTCAACGGCCCGCATGAACCCGTTCAGCGGCGAATGGGGCGACTACTCGGTCGTGATGGGTAACACCGGCGGCGACAACCGCGTCGAGTTCGGAACGCGCCTCGATCACGCGATTTGGTACGAGTCGCCGAACTGGAGCGGCTTCCACGTCAACTTGCTGGCGTCGCCTGGACAGAACCGCGCCTACGACGACAGCGTTCTCGCTGCCGGCGAAGTGGACTGCGCAGGCGGCAACATCCCGGGTAGCGGCGCGACACCCCCGTTCTGCAACGACGGCGCGTTCGGCACGGCGTATAGCAGCGACGTGAGCTGGTCTCATGGTCCGTTCTACGCGACGGCGGCCTACGAGCTGCACAAGAGGGT
>JBOHTT010000124.1:0-14629 GCA_050733775.1 Vulcanimicrobiaceae bacterium | reverse complement strand
ATCGGCGTTGCGTCAGTCACATAGCGCCTCTGGCTATGCTCCTTCCTTGCTCCTCGACCTGCGCCAAAATTGCCGTTGCGATCGGTGCAGCGGGTCCTTCAGGAGGCCCTTAGTGCTGCGGTCCCTGCGCGGACGCATCACGTTCGCCTACGTCGCGTTCGTGGTGATTTCGTTCGTCATCGTCGCGGTCGTGCTCGCGAACGAGGCGGTGCAGTTTTACGTGCGAAATGCAAACGACGCCGTCACGACTGCAGCCTCGCAAATCCAGCAAATCGTCGACACCAATCCGAACGCGAGCTTCCAGACGCTGTCATCGGACGTAGCCCGCCTGCAAAAAACAGGCGTGCGCGTCATGGGCTTCCAACATCCGCCCGGCGACCGCGACCAGCGCCCGCCGGGGCCGATTCACTTTGCGCGGGGCAGCTCTACCGTCTTCATCGGAATGGCGCCGCACAAGCCGGGCGGCCCGCCGCCGCCACCCGATCAGCGCGATTCCGTCAATCGATTGCTTTTCTCGATTTCGAATCTCGCCGGACTGCATCCGGCGCGCGTGGATTCGCGAATCGCGACGTTCTTCATCACGGCCGATCCGAACCGGCTGCAAACGCTGCTGACGTCGTACGCGGTGTTATTCATCACAGGCCTCGTGCTTTTTGCGGCACTCGGGCTGCTCGTCGGCGGCTATCTCGCACGCCAAGCGCTCGCGCCAATGATCGCCGTAACCGGCGCGTTAAGGCGATTTGCGGAAGGCGATTTTTCGCCGCAGAGCGTTACGACACGCGACCGCACTGAGGTCGGTGACCTTGCCGGAGCCTTCAACGGCGCCGCCGCCCAAGTCTCCGCCGCTTTTGACGAGCGGCGTCGGGTCGAAGAGTACGTCCGGCAATTCGTCGCCGACGCCGGACACGAGCTGCGCACGCCGCTAACCGTCATTCGCGGTTACATCGACCTTCTCCAGCGCGGTGCGCTGAACGATCCCGCGAAACGCGAGCGCGCGTTTGAGACGCTGCAAACGGAAACCGCACGTATGCGCACCCTCATCGAAAAGCTGATCGTCCTCGCGCGTCTGGAAAGGCCCGAGCCTTCAACCCTTAATCTCATAGACGCCGCGCAGGTCGCGCGCAACGTCGTCGATCTGCTGCGCAAGGTCTCGCCGCAGCCGTCGATTACGCTCGACGTGGACGACGGAGCGTTCGTTTTAGCGGAAGAGGCCGAGCTTCACGAAGCGATTGCGAATCTCGTCGACAACGCGCGCAAATACGGGAACGGCTCGCCGATTCGCGTTGAAGTCAAACGGACCGACGGTATCGTGGTAACGCGCGTGACGGATTCCGGTCCCGGAATTCCAGCCGAAGACCAACCGCACGTCTTCGATCGCTTCTATCGCGGCTCGGAACGGGGCGAAATCGAAGGGTCGGGCCTGGGACTCGCGATTGCGGTACAAGCGATCAATCGCGCGCACGGAACGCTGCGCCTCGTCGAAAGCCGTCCCGGCAATACCGTCTTCGAAATCAAGCTGCCCCTCGCGTCGCAGCGCGAAGCATCACCCACCGAGCTCGTGATCGGAAAGAAGCCTAGGGGCTCGACGGCAGAGCCGGCGCCTCGCCGGTAATTTCCGCGATCTCGCGGCTTTGCTGCGTGATGTTCGCGACCGCGATTACCTGATCGCCCTCGTCCACACGCACGAGCCGAACGCCTTTTGTGGAGCGGCCGGCGCGACGGATTTGCGCGACAGGGATGCGCGTGACGTTATTCGCGCTCGTCATCAGCAACAGCTCGTCACTCTCGCGCACGAGTATCTGATCGACCACGTTGCCGATCTCACGCTCGCGAGCAAATGCTTTGACGCCTTTTCCGCCGCGTGACGTGTGTCGGTACTCGTCGATGGGCGTGCGCTTGCCGAAGCCTTGCGACGTGCAGATGAGCACCTCGGTGCGATCGCCTTCCACGACGTCCATCGCGACGACCTCATCGCCGTCCGTGAGCGTCATTGCTTTCACGCCGCGAGCGGCGCGACCCATTGCGCGCACGTCTTTCTCGCTGAAGTACACGGCCATGCCGCCGCTGCTTGCGAGAATGATGTCTCGCTTGCCGTCGGAGAGGTCGGTGCCGAGGAGCTCGTCATCGGTATCTAAGTTGATCGCGATGAGACCGCTCCGCCGTACGTTGGCGAAATCCTCAAGCCGCGTCTTCTTGATCACGCCGCGCCGCGTCACCATCACGAGATAGCGATCTTCTTCGAACGTCTTCACCGGGAAGACGGCCGTAACGCCTTCACCAGGCGGCAGCGTCAGCAGGTTGACGAGGTTCGTGCCGCGCGCCTGGCGTGACGTTTCCGGCACCTCGTAGGCTTTTAAGCGAAAGACTCGTCCCTTGTTCGTGAAGAACAAGACCGTTTCGTGCGTCGTGGCAATGAAGAAGTTGCGGACGACGTCCTCGCGCTTGAGATTTCCGATGCCCATGACGCCGCGTCCGCCGCGATTTTGCTGACGGAACGTGTCGACAGACACGCGCTTGATGTAACCGCCCGACGTCACCGTAATGACCACCGGAACGTCGGCGATGATGTCCTCGATCGAAACTTCGCCCTCGGCGGCAACGATTTGCGTGCGACGCGGATCGTCGAAGCGTTTTTTGAGGTCTGCGGTCTCTTCTTTGACGAGCGCAAGACGCTCGTCCATCGATCCAAGAATTTGGTCGTACTTTTTGATTGCCGCAACGAGCTCTTTGTACTCTTCTTCGATCTTCTGCCGCTCGAGACCAGTGAGCGTGCGAAGCCGCATGTCGACAATTGCGTTGGCTTGAATCTCGCTCAACTTGAAGCGATCCATCAAGCCCTTGCGTGCAATGTCGACCGTTTCGCTGGCGCGAATCAACTTGATCACTTCGTCGATGTGATCGAGGGCAATCCTGAAGCCTTCCAGGATGTGCTTGCGTTCTTCGGCTTTGCGCTTGAGATGTTCCGTACGGCGCTGAATGACGTTTTCGCGATGCGCGATGTACAAATCGAGCATCTGCTTCAGCGAGAGCACCTGCGGCTCGAGGGTCGTCATACCGTTCTCGCCCTTGGCCGGCACGAGAGCCAGCATATTGAAACCAAAAGACGTCTGCAGCGGCGTGTGCTTGTAGATCTGATTGAGCACGACGTTCGGCGTCGCGTTACGCGCTAGCTCGACGACGACGCGCATGCCTTTGCGATTGCTCTCGTCGTGGCACGCCGTGATGCCGGCGATGCGCTTGTCGGAGTACGCTTCCGCGATGGCCTCTACGATGCGCGATTTCGTAACCTGGAAAGGAACTTCGGTGATGACGATGCGGTATTTGCCGCGGTCTTCGACAATCTCGGCCTTGCCGCGCATCGTCACCGAGCCGCGGCCGGTTTTGTACGCTTCTCGGATCGCTTCGCGACCCATGATCACCCCGGCCGTCGGAAAATCGGGACCGTGAACGATTGCCGCAAATTCATCGTCGCTCGCCGTCGAGGTAAAGGAGCTTTTTTCATCCTTGTTCCACGAGTCGATGGCACGCGCAATTGCGTCGCAGATTTCACCGAGGTTATGCGGCGGAATGTTCGTTGCCATTCCGACCGCGATGCCGCTGGAACCATTGACGAGCAGATTCGGAAGACGCGACGGCAGGACGGTCGGTTCGGTCGTTTGGTTGTCGAAGTTGGCAGCAAAGTCGACCGTCTCTTTGTCGATGTCGGCGAGCATGTCGAGCGCCGCGCGCGCGAGCCGCGCTTCCGTATAACGGTACGCGGCAGGCGGGTCGCCGTCGATGGATCCGAAATTGCCGTGGCCGTCGACCAGCGGATACCGCAGCGTGAAATCTTGCGCCATGCGCACCAGCGCGTCGTAGACCGACGAGTCGCCGTGCGGATGGTACGACTTCAGAACTTCACCGACGATACCGGCGCATTTCCGGTGCTGCTTGTCGGGGTTAAAACCCATTTCGCGCATCGCAAAGAGGATGCGTCGCTGCACCGGTTTGAGGCCGTCGCGCACGTCGGGAAGCGCGCGCGAGGCGATGACTGACATGGCGTAGGCGAGATAGGAGCGTTCCATCTCGTCCTTGACCATGACGGTCGTGTGTCGCTCGTTTTCTATTTTTTCGTTACTCCCACGGGGTGGAACCCATTAATCACCGAGTGGGATGCCAAGCTCGTCGGTTGCGACATCGAGCTCGTCTTTGAACGACGTCGCCGGCTCCGGTGCGGTAATGCGAAAATCTTCAAGCTCTTCAGCCGGCGGTGCTTCCCGCGCGCCCGAGGTTTCGGCAGCGGCTTCGGTTTCGAGATCCCAATTCAAGTCGGCAGGAACGTCGTCGGCCGAAGCAACCCCTTGCGAGCCTTGCGATTGCAGATTCAACATCCCGGAATCCAGCCGCGACTTGATCTCGGCGGCGCGCGATCGCACGGCGTCGAGATTGCTTTGCGCTTTTGCTTCCAGGTCGGCCAGCAGCTCGGCCGCACGATCTTGTGCGCTCATCACGTCAAAGAGCGCGGTTTGCGAACCGCGCCGAAAAATCCGCCAACGATTCCGCCCAGGACCGCGCCAATTAGCGCGAGCATCAAGAGCGTCGTTCCATATGCACCGACTCGCCCGAACGAAAGGACTTGAACGGACGCCGCGACGCCTTCGATGAAGCCAGCCACGACGGAGCACACTGCCCCTGAAATCATGCCGACCACGATGTCGCTGAAGCGCCACACATCGGGAGCGTTCCCCGCTCGCCTCGTTCTTTCTTCCCCGGACGCGATGCGCGCGGCAGCCGGCGAGCTTGCCGCGCATTTGACGCCCGGCGACGTCGTAGCGGTCGAGGGACCGCTCGGCAGCGGCAAGACGACCTTCGTTCAAGGCCTGGTCGCCGCGGTTTCCGGGACAGCCGTCGCGACGAGCCCGACGTTCACGTTCTGGCACCGCTATCCCGGCGTGGAGCATCTCGATTTGTATCGCATCGAGGACTCGCGCGAGCTTGCCGAGCTGGGACTCGAGGAAGCGTTCGGACCTGACGCCATTACGGTGGTCGAGTGGCCGGAAAAGGCACCTGAGCTCGTCGGCACGCCCGATTGGCGGGTGACGATTGCCGGCAGCGGCGATGGGCCGCGCGCCGTCGCGATCGCGCCTCGTGAATGAACCGCTCCTCGCCATCGAAGGTGCGCTCGGCTCGTTTTCCGTCGCGTTGCTCGCTCGCGAGCGCGTCGTCGCGAGACGCCTCGACGGTCGCCACGCACTCGAGCGCGGTCTCGGAATCCTTGACGGCGTGTTGGAAGAAGGCAAACAGCGGCTTGCGGATCTCGGCGGCATCGCCGTCGGCACCGGTCCAGGCGGCTTCACCGGCCTGCGCATCGCAATCGCGTTCGCGAAATCGCTCGCACTCGGCGGCGAGCTTCCGCTTGCGGGCGTGTCCTCGTTTGACATCCTGGACGTTGCCGCGAATGCGGAAACGATCGTTCCGCGGTTGACGGTCGTTTCCGGTCGCACCGGAATTGCGTGCATTCGGCGCACCGACGCAGACGGCAACCGCGTGGCCTGCGGGCCGGTCGAGTCCGCGGTCGCACGACTGGTGACCCGCGGTGAGCCCATCGCGCTGGTGGGCGCGACGGAGGACGTGCAGAGCGCCGTCCGCGAACGCGGAATATCCGTGCACCTTGTTCCGGCGCCCGTTGAGCTGCCCGCTGCGACCCTCGCTCGTATCGCTCGCTCGCGCGCGCCCGCAGCGAGCGTGCACGCCGTCGCGCCTGATTATGGCGAGACTCCCGCGGCTAAAACTCCAACATGAAGCTGATCGGGGAACGGCTCGAGATCGCGGAGATGCGCCACGAAGACATTTCGGTGGTGATCGACATCGAATCGGTGTCGTTCACGACCTCGTGGCCGGCCAATGCGTTCACAAACGAGATCAGCGAGAACAAGTTAGCACACTATTACGTCGGCCGCATCGACGGCAAGGTCGTCGCGTACGGCGGAATCTGGGTGATTCTCGAAGATTCCCATATCACCACGATCGCGGTCCTTCCGGAGCGCCGTGGTCGCGGTCTTGGCGAGCAGATGCTCGTCCATCTGCTCGACGAAGCGATGAGCCGCGGCGCGTCGTGGATTACCCTCGAAGTTCGCGAAAGCAACGAGATCGCACAGCGTCTCTATCGCAAATACGGCTTCACAAACGTGAGCGTCCGGCGCGCGTACTACAGTGACAACAACGAAAACGCCGTCGTCATGTGGGCCGGAAATCTCCGCGGTCAGCTCTATCGCAACCGCCTGCAGGCGCTGCGCGCCGCACTGTACGGTTGACCGGACTCGAGTTCGTCCGCCTAAGCAAACACGTCCGCCACGACATCGGACAGCGTCACCGCTTCGCGCACACGCTGGGCGTTGCGCGACTGGCGCGCCGCCTGGCACGCCGTCACGGCGCCGACGCGCAGCGCGCGTTGCTCGCCGGGATGCTGCACGATTTGGCGCGTTTGTATGCGCCCGAGCGACTGCTTTCGGAATGCGAGGCGCGCAACATGCGCATCGACGCATTCGAGCGCGCGCATCCGACGGTGTTGCACGCGCGGCTCGGCGCCGAGCTCGCTCGCGAGCAATTCGGCGTTACCGACGACGCCGTGCTCGCGGCTATTCGCAAGCACACGCTGGGCTCGGCGACGATGTCCACGCTCGACACGATCGTGTATTTGGCCGACGGACTCGAACCGGGACGCCGCTTCGAGGAGCGCGCGGCGCTCGAGCGCCTTGCGCTTCGGAATCTGGATGCAGCGATGCGCGCGACGCTTCGCTCGACCGTCGACTATAACAAGGCACATGGACGGCAAATCGCTCCGGCAACTGCCGCCGCCATCGAATTCTTTGCCACAAAGGAGAAGCAAACTGCCTGACCTTGCAGCGATCGTCCGCAATGCAGCGGAAGACAAAAAAGCCGAAGACATCGTCGTTCTGGATCTCGGTGGACGCACGATTGTCGCCGATACGTTCGTCATCGTCACCGGTCGGTCGAGCGTGCAAACGCGCGCAATTGCGGATGCGATCGCCGAAAAGGTGCGCGAAGCCGGTTACGGCGTCGCTCGGACGGAAGGCTATAGCGACGGCGGATGGATTTTGATCGATATCGGCAACGTCGTCGCACACGTTTTCACGCCCGAAAACCGCACGTTCTACAATTTAGAGCGGCTATGGGGCACGACGGCCGCCTCCCGGCAGGCGCGCGCCGGATCGTAGCGGCCAGTGCCTAGGTATGCGACGCGCGGTAAGCGTGCGCTCCGTCAGAATCTGGTCCGGGCCGCCATTTGGGTCTTCCTCATCCTGTTCATCGGAAGCGTCGTCGGGGTCGCCATCGTCACGGTTCGACCCCGTTGAAACCCCGCTCGCGGCGCGGCGGTATCAGGCCGTGGAAGAGGTAGGAAGCACGTTCATGAGAGTTTTGGCTGCCTTGAGCACGTTCGTGCTGGGCTTTGCCCTCAGTCTGGCGCCCGCGCTGGCTCGCGACCAATACGTCGTCGACAACGCACATTTGTTCTCGGCCGCAGCCGTGCAAGCGACGAACGAAAAGATCGCCGACTTCAACAGCCGGACCGGAAAAGAGATCTTCGTTTATACGACCGCTTCGCTCGACGGTACGACGGCGCAGAACGCCGCCGAGCGCGTCTTCGCGCAGCAGCAAGTGAACGGCGTTATGCTGTTCATTGCGAAATCGCCGAAGACGATCGGTGTCGTTCCGGATCGTGCGTCGCGTGCGTTTTTCCCGTCCGGATCTGAAAAGTCGATTCGCGATGCGATTGCCGCGAGTTTTAACTCCGGAAATTTCGATGCCGGCTTGCAAAACGGCGTTTCGCTCACCGAAAACATGTATCTCAGTCATCTTCCTGCGCGTCGCACGGGTAACGCGCCCGTCGCAGCGCCGCGCGCGCACGTGACGTCCGGAGGCTTCAGCATGGGTTGGATTTTCATCATCCTGATCGTCATCGTCGGCTTCTTGGTGCTGCGCGCGATTTTCCGCGCGATCTTCGCACCGCGCGTCGTGGGACCGTACGGTTCGAACGCCGGCCCGATGGGCGGCGGCCCCGGTTATGGGCCTGGATATGGTCCGGGCTACGGCGGTTACGGCGGCGGCGGATTCGGTGGAGGCGGCTTCTGGAGCGGACTGCTCGGCGGACTCGGCGGCGCGTGGCTCGGCAACGAGCTTTTCGGGCAGCACAACATCAATCCGAATGTCGGCGGGGCGGGCATCGTGCCCGGTCAAGACGCGGGTAGCGGCCAAGACGCGGCCGGATTCCAATCCGATCCCGGACAAGCCGACATGGGTAATGCCAGCTTCGGCGATTGGGGCGGCAGCGGTGGCGGCGATGCCGGGGGCGGCGGCGGCTGGGGTGGTGGCGATGCCGGCGGCGGTTTTGGTGGCGGCGATTTCGGCGGAGGCGGCTCGGGCGGCGGCTGGTAACGCCGCGCGATTAAGAATCCATTCGAATCGAAACCTCTCAGAACGATTTAAGGTCGGTCGGCTAGGATGTCCCGGCATGCCTAGCGTCCGCTCATTGACTTCTCGTGTCGCGGCGTTGTTTTTCGCCTGCGCTTTTTGCGCGCTGGGGCTTGCGGCGTCGGCACATCGTGTGGCGCAGCAGCCGATCACGGTCGACGACGTGATTGCGAATATGGTGGCACGAAACGCCGAGCTGACGACCTTCGAAGCCCGCATCTCGATCCGGCTGCACAGCGGGATTCCGTTCCTCAACCCTGCGCTCGAGGGGAACACATACTACAAGCGTCCGGACCGGTACGAAGTGGTCTTCACGAAATATCCGTCGTGGGCCAAGAGCTTCGAGGCGCTCTACAGCGACATCGGCGATCCCGCGGTGTGGTACAAGCGATTTTCGTGCTCGCTGCATGGAACGCGGACGTATAAGGACCACACGGACCTCGTGCTGCGATTGATTCAGCGCGTGCGCGGCGAGATCGATCACGAGGACGTGCTCGTCGACCCGCGCCGCTGGGTGATCGACGAGATGGAGTACGTCTACTATCGCGGCGGCCACATCACGGTCGACCAGACGTATCGTCAGGAGTCCGGTTTCTACGTCCTCAACACCCAGCACGCCATGATCGCCATGCCGCCGTTTCCACGCGCGCGCGCCGACGCGCAGTACTCCGAGTACCGGCTCAACGTCGCAATCGACGATTCCGTTTTCACGAAGGAACAAACCCAGCGCATCGGCGTCGGCGCGAAGTAGCGCCCCTTATATGTCATGGTGAGCCCTTCGGCTCCGGGCTTCGCCCTACGCTCAGGATAAACTCCGCGCGCGGCTTAGTTGTCATGGTGAGCGGAGCGCGCGCCAGCGCGCGGAGTCGAACCACCGCGGTAATGTCACAGGCCGAGGGCATCACACTCGGGATACGTTTTTAGCAACCTCTCGGGTCGCTCTCGCCCTACGCTGAAGTCTTTGAGCTCGTTCCACTTCTTTTGCGCGAAGACACGTTTTTTCCGATGAGTCCAGCGCTTCATTTTCTTTTCGAAGTCGATCGCGTCGCGGATCGAGCTGAACTCGCCAGCGTAGACCAGCTGCAGCGGAAGGCGCGTGTGCGTATAGCAGCCTTCAATGATCCCAAGGCAATGTTCGTTGTAGCGCCGTTCTAAATCGCTGGTGACCCCGACGTAGAAACTACCGTCGAAGCACTGCAGCATGTAGACCCAATACGTCTTCATGCCGCTCGATGTGCACGAAGCCGCTCGCGACAAGACCGCAGCCTACTTACTCCCTCTCTGTGGTTCGACTCCGCGCGCTGCGGCGCGCTCCGCTCACCATGACATGCGGAGCGTCGATCCGCTCACCATGACATGCGGAGCGTCGATCCGCTCAGCATGACATGCGCAGCTTCGATCCGCTCACCATCACATGCTCACCATGTCGTGAGGGCTAGTTTAGCGCGACTTCGAAGAGGCCGGCGGCGCCTTGGCCGCCGCCGACGCACATCGTCACGACGACGTACTTCGCATTGCGCCTCCGGCCTTCGAGCAGCGCGTGCATCACGAGCCGCGTTCCGCTGACGCCGTACGGATGGCCGATCGCAATCGCGCCGCCGTCGACGTTGAACCGCTCGTTCGGAATGCCGAGCTGGTCGCGACAATAGACCGTTTGCACGGCGAACGCTTCGTTGAGCTCCCACAGACCGATGTCGTCGATTTTTAGATTGTGACGCTTGAGCAGCTCCGGCACGGCGAAGACGGGGCCGATGCCCATCTCGCCCGGCTCGCAGCCGACGACGACCATGCCGCGGTAAAAGCCGAGCGGCCTCAGGTTGCGCTTTTCGGCGACCTTCGCGTCCATGATGACGACGGCGGCGGCACCGTCCGAAAGCTGCGAAGAATTGCCTGCGGTGATCGTCGATTTCGCATCGATCACGCCTTTGAGTGCCGCAAGCCCCTCGAGCGTCGTGTCGGGACGATTGCCTTCGTCTTTCTTCAGCGTCACGTGCTCTTCCCGAACTTCGCCGCTGTCTTTGTCTTCGACGAATTTCCAAGTCGGAAGCGGCACGATCTCGTCGTCGAAACGGCCCGCGGCTTGCGCGGCGGCGACGCGCTCTTGGCTTTGCAGCGCGTATTCATCCTGCTGCTCGCGCGTGATGTTGTAATGCTTCGCGACGTTGTCGGCGCTGTGCAGCATCGGAATATAGATGTCCGGCTCGTGCCGCAGAATCCACTCTTCGGTGAAATGATTGCGGTTCACGTTGTTTTGCACCATGCTGATCGACTCGCAGCCGCCGGCCACCATGACCTCGGCGCCATCGACGATCACGCGTTGCGCGGCGACGGAGACCGACTGCAAACCTGACGCGCAGTAGCGATTGATCGTCGTGCCGGGAACCTTGAGCGGCAGACCCGCACGCAACGCGGCGACGCGGCCGAGATTGTGACCGGTCGCGCCCTCCGGAAGCCCGACGCCGAGCACGACGTCCTCGACTTCCGCCGGTTCGACGCCGGCGCGCTTCACCGCGTGCTCGATCACGTGTCCGGCGAGCGTCGCGCCGTGCGTTTGGTTGAATGCGCCGCGAAATGCGCGGCCGATCGGCGTGCGCGCTGCCGAAACGATTGCCGCTTCACGCATGAGCGAGCTCCTTTCCGCTCGTTTGCGGTTTGAGTTCTGCAACTTTTCCGCCGCGCTGCACGAGCTCCGCGAGCGCAGGCGAGATCTCCCAGCCGAATGCCTTCATATCGGCGTAGACTTTGTCCAGGCCGATCTCGTCGGCGTACCACATCGGTCCGCCGTGATGCGGTGGAAAGCCGTAACCGTAAATGTAGACGATGTCGATGTCGCCGGGCCGCAGCGCAATACCCTTGCGCACCAGCTCTGCGCCGACGTTGACGAGCGCGTAAATGAGACGCTTGACGATCTCCTCATCGCTAACGTCGCGCGGCTTGATACCCGCAGCTTTGGCTTCTTCAGCGAACAGCGCGACGACTTCGGGATCGGGAATCGGCTCGCGTCCGCCTTTTTCATATTTGTAGAACCCGGCGCTCGTCTTTTGCCCGTAGCGGCCGAGCTTGTAGAGCCGATCGATGATGTTCGTACGCCGGCCTACCGCGTCGCCGCGATCTTGCTGGATGCGCCAGAACACATCGACCCCGGAAAGATCGAACGTCGCAAACGGACCCATCGCCATGCCGAAGTCCTTCAGCGCCTTGTCGACGCGCTGCGGCGAGATGCCGTCTTCTGCGAGCGCGATCGCTTCGCGCGAATAATCGAAGAACATGCGGTTTCCGATGAAGCCGAACTCGTTGCCGGAAAGCACGCTGACTTTGCGCAAGGTTTTGCCCAGCTTCATCGCCGTGTTGAGCGTGTGCGCGGACGACGTCTTGCCGCGAACGACTTCGAGCAGCTTCATGATGTTCGCCGGTGCGAAGAAGTGCGTGCCGACGACTTTCGCAGGCCGCTTCGTCTGCGCGGCCATCGTGTCGATGTCGAGCGTCGACGTATTGCTCGCCAAGATCGCCCCCGGCTTGACCACCGCATCGAGCTTCGCGAACGTTTCTTTCTTGACGTCCATGTTTTCGAAGACGGCTTCGATGACGATGTCGGCGTCTTTGAGCGCCGCTAAGTCCTTTTCGTACGCAATCGACTGCGCGCGCTTCCAGGCTTCTTCTTGCGTGAGCCGTCCGCGTTGGACTTGGTACGAGAACGTGCCGAAAACGGTTTGACGGCTGCGCTCGACTTGTTCGTCTTGCGGCTCGACGACCGTAACCGGAATGCCGGCGCTCGCGAACGTAAGCGCGATGCCCGTTCCCATCGTTCCGCCACCGACGATGCCGGCCGACTTGATCTCGATCGGCTCTGCAGGCTCGAGGCCCGGAATCTTGCTCAGCTCGCGTTCGGCAAAAAAGACGTGAATGAGCGCCTGCGCCGGCGCCGAGTGCACGCACTCATCGAACAGCCGAAATTCGCGCGCGAGACCGTGCGCGAAATCGAGGTCGAGCGCCGCTTCCACCGCATCGACGAGCTTGTGCGCGGCAAAACCTCCGCGATCTTCCTGGGGAACCATCTTGTGCGCTTGCGCGACGGCAAACGGTGCCGCGAATAGGCCCATCCCCTTGATGCCGAGCTGGGCCGTTTGCTGCGAGATGCGCCGGCGCGGCGATCGCGCAAACGTCATCGCCGCTTCGATCAGATCGCCCTCGACGACTTCGTCGATGATGCCGAGCTCTTTTGCGCGCGCGGCGTCGATCGCATCGCCATTGAGCATGAGCTCGAGCGCGGGCTGCGCGCCGATGAGGCGTGGTAGCCGCTGCGTTGCGCCTGCACCGGGAATGATGCCGAGCTTGATCTCCGGTTGCCCGACTTTCGCGCCGGCTTTGGCGATGCGATAGTCGCAGCCGAGAGCGAGCTCGAGCCCGCCGCCCAGTGCGTTCTTCTCGATCGCGGCGACGTACGTTTTCTTGCCGCGCTCGATCGCCGCAATGACGTGGCGGACGTTCGTAGACTTGTACGACGGCTCGCGGAGAAAATCGTTGATGTCGGCCCCGCCGCTGAAGATGTTGTTGGCCCCGGTGATGATCACCGCCGCGACGTTCGGATCCGCTTCCGCACGCTCGATAGCCGGTACCAGCTCGCCGGAGATTGCAAATCCGAGCGCATTGATCGGCGGATTGTCGAGCGTGATGATGCGCGCGTCGTGGTGCGTCGTCTCCTTGATGAGTGCCATTACGCCGTCACCGCGACTTTCCGGTCGAGCTCGAATTGGTCGGCGTTCAGCGCCATGACGCTCGGCGCACCGTTCGCAATCTCATGCTGCAGCCAGCGAGCTTGGCTGAGGACGTGATCGGCGTAAAAGCGTGCCGTGGCGAGCTTGGCCTTGTAGAAATCCGCTTCCGCATCGCCTGCGGCGATTTTCGCGGCAGCGATTTGGGCCGCGCGCGCCATCTGCCAGCCGCCCGCAACGATTCCCCACAGCTTCAGATACGGTACGGAGCACGCGACGCCGTTGCGAAGGTCGCCCATCGCGCTCATGCCGATCGCTTGCGACGTTGCGGCGAGCGAATCGATGCCGCGCGCAAGCTCCGCCGCGATAGCTTTAACGTCGGCATTCTGCTCGGCGTCGAGGGAGGCGGCAAACTTCTTCATCGTGCCGATGACGACGGTCGCGGTCGTTCCCATATCGCGAATCAACTTGCGGCCCACGAGATCCAGCGCTTGAATGCCCGTCGTGCCTTCGTAGATCGCGGTAATGCGCACGTCGCGATATTGCTGCGCGATGCCGGTTTCCTCGATGAATCCCATCCCGCCGAAGACTTGCAGCGCCGTCGAGCAGACGTCTATCGCCGCCTCCGTGCACCAACCTTTGACGACGGGAATCATCAGCTCGACGAAGGCGCGATGTTCTTTGCGGACGCTCTCATCCGGACTCTTGATGGAATAATCCAGCGAGGCCGCGGTCACGTACGCGAGCGCGCGCATCGCTTCGACATGCGATTTCATCCACATGAGCATGCGCCGCACGTCGGGATGATGGAAGATCGTGACGGGCTCCGCGCCGCGCGAAGCAATGTCTTTTATGTCGCGGCTCTGCACGCGCTCTTTGGCGTATGCGAGGGCGCTCTGATACGCGCGATCCGCGATCGCGAGACCTTGCACGCCGACGGAAAATCGCGCGGCGTTCATCATGACGAACATGTACTCGAGGCCGCGATTTCGCTCGCCAACCAAATATCCGATGGCGCCGCCTGTTTTTTCGCCGTAGTTCAGCGTGCACGTCGGGTTGGCGTTGATGCCGAGCTTGTGCTCGATCGACGCGCAATGCACGTCGTTGCGCTCGCCGAGAGAACCGTCGGCGTTGACGAGGAATTTCGGCACGATGAACATCGAAATGCCCTTCGTGCCTTCTGGCGCATCGGGCAAACGCGCCAAGACGAGGTGCACGATGTTCGGAGCGAGATCGTGCTCGCCGAACGTGATGAAAATCTTCTGACCGCTAATGCGGTAGCGATCGCCTTCCGGAACGGCTTTCGTTCGAACGGCAGCGAGATCGCTTCCCGCTTGCGGCTCGGTCAGACACATCGTGCCGGTCCATTCCCCGGAGACGAGCTTGGGAATGTAGCGCTTGTTCTGCTCGTCGGAGCCTGTCATCTAGATCGCTTCGATCGCTCG
>JBOHTT010000123.1:0-2089 GCA_050733775.1 Vulcanimicrobiaceae bacterium | reverse complement strand
AATTTCGTCCGAATATGCGTTGCCGATGCCGCTGAGCACGCGCGGATCGGCCAGCGCGCGTTTGAGCGTATGGTTTTCGGCAGCGAGCACGCGTTTGAATTCCGCGAGATCGCTGCTGAAGACGTCGATGCCGCCCGCATCGAGGCCGCGAAGGCCATCCTTGCCGCGCACGAGATGCAGCTGTGCGCACCGTGCGGCCCTGCGCTTCGGTAAGCGGCGGATCGGTGCTGCGCAACAGCGCGACGCTGGCAACGTTGATACGCTCGAGCTTCTCTCCGAGAATGCGTGGTTCGAGTGCCGAAATATATGCGGCAACGTCCGGAAGCTCGGGCATTTGCCCCGGCTAGCGACCGAAGAAATCTTTCAGCACGCTGCCGGCGATTCCGCCGGCGATGCCGCTTTGAACCGCGCTGCCACCGCTTTGCCCGTGGATGTACGGCGCCAGCGCGTGCGCGAGATTCGGAAGCGTCATGGACTGCAGCCACACTTTTCCCGGCCCCGTCAACCGTGCGACGAACAAGCCGTCTCCGCCGAAGAAAATGTTGCTGATGCCTTGCAAAAACGCGACGTCGAAGCCGACGCTCTCTTCGAACATCCCGACGTGACCGGGATGAACCTGCAGCGTCTCACCGGGACTGAGATCGTATGTGACGGTCGCGCCGCCAAGCTCGACCCACGCCGTGCACGTTCCGCCGAGACGCTGTAAGACGAAGCCGTTGCCGCCGAAAATTCCAGCACCCAGCGAGCGCTGAAATCCCATCGTGAGCTCGACGCCGCCCGTCGCCGCCAGAAAGCCGTGGCGATGGATCATGTAGCCGCGACCGGGCTGCACTTGCACCTCCATGATGTGGCCGGGAATCTTTGCAGCGAAGGCGACGAGTCCGGGTCCACCTTGCGTGCGATACTCCGTCATGAACAAGCCGCCGCCGGAGAACGCGCGCCCGAGCACGCCCCACAAACCTTTTGCTCCCGCAGTCATCGGCGTCGTATTCAAGACAACGTTTTGCGTCATCCACGAGAACTCGCCGGGCTCTGCGATGATGACGTCGGACGTCTCAAGTCCGATTTCTAAAACTGGTAGAGTCTCGCCGGTAATCTTCGACTTCATAAGTTTTCCTCAAATTAACAAGTCAGGTGTGCTGACGAGTAGGGACTTGCGCAACGCTTCATAATTGCTGCTTACGGCAGGCCACGCTCGGCGGATTTGCGCCTTCGCGTTGCCTCTTTAAACGGGGAGTAGTTTTTCCTATGCGTTCTCCTGGGTTTCTCGCTTCCGGTATCGCGCTGGCGATTTTTGGTTTGATGGTCGGGTGCGGCGGCAGCGGCACCACGCCGAGCTCTTCGTCATCGTCGAACGCGACGCCGCAAACCTTTGCCGCCATCGCCGGCGCGCCGACGACGCTGTCGGGCTCGAATCAGAGCGTCACGCTTCCAAGCGTTCCGGGCGTTTCCAGCGTCGGCGGCTCGGTCATGGTGAGCTCGACGGGATCGGGCACCGCGGTCGTGACGATAGCGTCGTCGGCGTCGGCTGGAACGGCCGGCGGCCCGCCGGTCTCACTCCAAAGCTCCAATCGCCGCAGCGCGAAGGATTTCAGCGGCGCCACGACCACGCCGCTCTATTACGTCGGCATTACGAACACCGGTAATTCGTCGCAACAAGTGACCGTCCAAAACCTGACCTTGAACACGAACGTGCCGAGCGGACAATCGACCGGACTGGCACACTACGATCCGTCGCAACCGCAAAACGGTTGGAACCAGCACTGCGCGTTCGGCAGCGGGCAAGTGACGCAGAACGGCAATCAGACGACGTACACCATCACGACGGGGACGAATTCGAATTTCACACTCTATCCCGGTGCGACGCTGTGGTTTTCGCCGTACACGTATCCGTCGACGAGCGCATCGCCAACGCCGGCTCCTCAAGGCGCCGGCGTGACGCCGACGCCCGCGCCCGCACCGGCATCGCTTACCGGCACGTACGTGGGATCGTTTGCGAATGGCAGCGGCGGCACGGGATATCTGGAGTTCTCGCTCACGCAATCAGGCTCGAGCCTGTCCGGCATCTACGCGCATCCCCCGACGGGAC
>JBOHTT010000122.1:0-16167 GCA_050733775.1 Vulcanimicrobiaceae bacterium | reverse complement strand
TCCGTGTAGAACGTATCGATGTAGAGCACCGGCGGAATATCGCGCCTGCCGGTCAGCGCGACGATGTGATCGCGCAGGCGCGTATCCGCGCCGGGTTCCTTGGCGCCGAAATCTTTGACGATCAGTACGACTTGATCGCTCGGGCGGAAGGCGCCGATGTACGCGTTGACGACGACGTCGACACCTTTGCGCGCAATCGTGTCGCCCACGTACAAAAACGCGCAGCGATCGCGGAGCGTCGCCGAGCGGGGCGGCGGTCCCGGCCTATAGATCCCTGGATCGTAACCTAAGGGCACGACGTGAACGCGGTCCGACGGCACGCCGGCACGCTCGTACATGCCGGCGACGTAACGGCTGTAACACCACACATCGTCGGCAACTGCGACGATTTGCTCGGACCATGCTTTCGGGAGGCTGCCAAATTCCCACGGCTGCATGTGCACGTACGCACTGCTGCGCGTTCGCGGAAACACCGCCGGCCAGCGGTGACGAATCGAAACCTTAGGCTCCGGAAGAAAACGCTTCATTCGCCGCTCTTGCAAGAGCGCGTCGTCGGGCGATCCCACGAGCGGAGCTGCGGTTGGTTCCGGCAGGATTGCGAGATCGATCTCCGGACTCCGCGCCAGCGCACCGAAAAGCCCGCGATTCACACGCGCGAGCGACGATTCCACCAGGAAGTCGCCCGTGACTTCAACGCTGATCGCCATGCGCTAGTTTTGCGTCGTGATCACGGCCGTTGGAACGGCAAACGTCGAGAGCGGAAGGTTTGGATAGAACTGGAAATTTGACCAGACGATGCGCTCGGTCTCGAGGTTGCCGTTCACCTCGGCGCGCGCGCTTGCCGTTTGCGGCATCCAATAGCGATCGACTTTCTGATACGTGACCTCGCCGCTGCCGACACCCGCTTTTGAGTGTGTCCGAAACGAGATCGACACCGGCAAGAAGGTGCTGCCGTCGATCATCAGCTGCGTCACCTCATACGGAGGCGTGCCGCGAGCGAATGCATTGAACACATACTCAATCGCTTTACCATGGTGCGCGGCACCGACGAACGTAAACGCATATGTTTCGGGTCGAGGCGACAGCATGCCGACTGCGTACGGATCGACGCGACGCGCGAAGACGCGCACCTCGGGATGGCCGAGGGCTTGCCCGTTATAGGATACGAGCTCGTCGCGCTCGCGGCCGCCTTCGCGGAAAATGCGGTGCGCCGATTCGGTGGGATGCGTCCCGCGGTCAGTGACGTCGTATTCACAAATGTAGGCGGGGGGCGCTTTTGCGATCGCGAGCGCGTGCTGGTAGCGCGCGATAACGTCTTCGGGTGTGAGGAACATCGCGGGAAGCGCCATTGCGATCAGTGCGCAGCGCCATTCGCGAGCATCGTTTTGAGCTCGCCGAATGCCGCACCCGTTCCGCGCGGATTGTTGCCTCCGCCTTGCGCTTGCGTAGGACCGCCGCCGCCTTTGCCGCCGATGTGCGCGGCAGCGAGCTTCATCAAATCGCCCGCGCGGATGCCTTGCGAGGTAAGCTTTTCCGGAACGCTAATCATCATATTGACGCGATCGCCAACCGTGCTCGCCATCGCGATGACGGCATCCGCATTCTTCTGCCGCACCGCATTCACGACGGTCCGCAAATCGTCGTTCGAATAATCGCGCAGCTCTTTGAAGATAAAGTGCCGGCCGTTCGGCAGCTGCTCCGGTTTCGCATCTTGCGCCTCGCTCACCGCGAAGCGAGCCTTGAGCTCGGTGACGGCTTTTTGCAAGTCGCGAATCTCGCCTTGCATCTTGCCGACTCGATCGACAAGCTCTTCCGGTTTGCTCGAGAGCCGCTCGGAGAGCGTCGCGACGAGATGCTGCCGGCTTACGACGTAGCTTTCCGCCGCCTTTGAAACGACCGACTCGATGCGCCGGATGCCGCTGCCGATTGACGACTCGGAAATGATGATGAACATACCGAGCTCGCCCGTCGTATGTGCGTGCGTTCCGCCGCAGAATTCCACTGACGGCCCGGCTTGCACGACGCGCACCAGCTCGCCGTATTTTTCGCCCACCATCGTGATCGCACCGGTTCTCTTTGCTTCTTCGATCGGAAGCTCGCGCGTGACGAGGTGATGATCGGAGCGAATGAGCTCGTTGACGCACCGCGCCACCGCGTCTTGCTGCTCTTGCGAAAGCGCACCACCCGGCCAACGGAAATCGAAGCGCATGCGATCGATGCCGACCCACGAGCCGGCTTGCACGACCTCGTCGCCAAGTACGTCCTTGAGCGCACGCTGCAGCAAGTGCGCGGAAGTATGATGCCGGCGGATCTCTTCGCGCCACACCGGATCGACCGCCGTGTGCACGCGTTCGCCGCGCCGCAAGACACCCGTGCGCAGCATGCCGTGATGCGCGATGGCTTCGCCGACGAACTGCGTGTCGGCCACCTCAAAGAGCGCGTCGCCCGCGGTAATCGTACCGTGGTCGCCGATCTGCCCGCCTTTTTCTGCATAGAACGACGTCCGATCGAGCACGATCTGCGCGGATTCCCCCGCGATGATTTCGTCGACAGGTTGGCCGTCGCGCAGCAACATCACGATCTCGCCGTCGGATTCCAGGCCGGCATAACCGTGAAAGGCGCTGACGACGCTGGGTAGATCCGTGACGCTCACAACCGCGCGCTTTTCCGCCGCGTCCGCGCGCGCACGCGCGCGCTGCTCGTCCATCGATTTCTCGAAGCCTTCGAGATCGACTGCGACGCCGCGCTCCATCGCGATCTCGCGCGTCAGCTCGAGCGGAAAGCCGTAGGTGTCGTGCAAGGTGAAGGCATCGCGCCCGGCGATCATGCGCGTGCAATCTCCGATTGCCTCGTCGACGAGCGACTCCAGCATTGCGTTGCCACGATCCAGCGTCCTCAAGAAGTTCTGCTCTTCGCGCTGGAGCGCGGTTTGCACGTCGCCGAGTCGTTTGGTCAGGTCCGGATAGCCTGGTGAAAGCGACTTCACAACCGCCGCAGCGAGCTGCGGCATGAACTCGCGCGGATAGCCGAGTATGCGACCGTTTCGGATCGCGCGGCGAATCAAGAAGCGCAGCACGTAGCCGCGATCCGTATTGGAAGGATAGACGCCGTCCGCGATCAGGAACGTCACTGCGCGTGCGTGATCGGCGATGATGCGGCGGCGTTCGAGCTGCTCTTGCGGATGCAACGATTTGCTCTCGACGTTCGGCTGCGCGGCAATGAGATCGATGAAGAGATCGGTCTCGTACATCGACGCCTTGCCGTTGACGACGGAAAGCATGCGCTCGAGCCCCGCTCCGGTATCGATACCTTTGCGCGGAAGCTCGGTGAGCTTTCCGTCCGCGCCGCGATTATATTGCTGGAACACGAGGTTCCAGATCTCGAGATAGCGATCGCCCTTGTTCGGGCCGTCGTCGTCAGGACCCGATGCGAACTTCGGACCGCTGTCGTAAAAAATCTCGCTGCACGGACCGCACGGTCCGGTCGGACCCATCGTCCAAAAATTCGGCTCGTCCCAGCGCGTGATGCGATCTGCCCCGAGCCCTATCTCGCGTTGCCAAATATCGGCGGCTTCGTCGTCGCTGACGTGCACGGTGACGTACAACCGATTTGCATCCATCTTAAGCGTCTGCGTGAGGTACTCCCACGCCCACGTAATTGCTTCAGGCTTGTAGTAATCGCCGAAGCTAAAATTGCCGAGCATCTCGAGGAACGTGCCGTGGCGTCCGGTGCGCCCGACGTTCTCGATGTCGCTCTTCGCTCCGGCGACGCGCAAACAGCGCTGCACGGTCACGGCACGCGGCGCCGGCGGCGGTAGCTCGCCGAGAAACATCGGCACGAACTGCTCCATCCCTGCGATCGTAAACAGCGTCGTCGACATCTCGTCAGGGATGAGGCTCGCCGACGCGACGTGCTTGTGGCCGTGCTTTACGAAAAAGTCAACGAAGGAAGCTCTAAGGTCTTGGCTCTTCATGGGAACCGCCCTCAGTTCTTCACCCTCGAACTGCGCTCCGCTCCCGGACGACAGCGGCTAAGGAGCCGGCGCGGCGACACGCCGAACAGCAGCGTCCGACGAGGAGTGGAGCCAGGAGGGCGGGAGCGACGAGCGGAGCCGCAGCAAAATTCGCACGACGCGAATTTTGTAGCAGTGCGGTGAGGCGTGTCGCCGCACCGGCGACGTAAAGCTATCGTTCCTGAAGTGCGGAGCGCAGTTTCTCCAGCGCCTTCGCTTGCAGGCGCGACACGTGCATCTGCGAGACGTTGAGGCGCTTTGCAATCTCGGTCTGGCTGACGTTCTCGTAGAATCGCAGGTACAGTATGACGCGCTCGCGTCCGGTGAGCACCTCGAAGGCGCGCTCGAGGTTCGCCTTGTCTTCGAGGAGCTCGAGGGCGGCATCGTTCTGGCCGACGTAATCGGCAAGCGTCTGCGACTTCTTGTCGCCCTCGCCCGAAAGCTCGGTGTCGAGCGAGAGCAGGTTGTATGCTTGCCCGAGTTCCTGCGCTTCGAGCACGTCCTCTTCGGTAGCGCCCAGATGTGCGGCGAGCTCGGCGATCGTCGGGCTGCGCCCGATCTTGACCGTCATTTTCTCGAGCGCGCGGTTGACCGCAAGGTTCAGCTCTTGTAGCCGCCGCGGCACCTTCACCGCCCAGCCTTTGTCGCGGAAATAGCGCTTGATCTCGCCGACGATCGTGGGCGTTGCGTAGGTCGTGAACTCCACGCCGCGCTCGAGATCAAAGCGGTCGATTGCCTTCAGCAAGCCGACCGTGCCGACTTGAATCAAATCGTCGAGCGCCTCGCCGCGGTTAGCAAACTTCACGGCAAGGTAGCGCACCAAATTCAGATGGGCGACGACAAGATCGCTGCGAAGCTGATCGTACTCGGCGATACCTTTCGCGGTAACCTTACCGAGCTCGCGCTCTTTGCGCAGGCGCACGAAGCGGACGAAAGTGTCGCGCGTGCGCTGCCGATCCCAACGTTCGTCGTCGCGAGAGGATGCGTGCATTTCTACGAACTCGTTACGGCTGGACTCGCTTTATCATCACCAATCGGGCGCCGCGTTGAGGCTCGACCTCGTACTCGACGTCATCCATCAACGCGCGTATCAAAAACACTCCCAAGCCTCCAACCTTCTGATCGTCGCTGGTCTTCACACTCTCGAGTTTTGGCGCGCGACCATCACCACTGACCGTCACGCGCAACTGAGTCGGCGTTGCTTCCCAACGGATATCGACGTTCTCAATCGCTTCCGATCGCTGAATGCAACTGGTACACGCTTCGGCTATGGCGAGTTTCAAATCGTCTATTTCATCGATCGAAAAACGCATGCGGCTGCCGACCGCTGCGGCAGCTAAGCGCGCGACTGCCACCCATTCGGCGCGCGCCGGGATGCGAAGCTCGACGCTGCCTAAGGCTTGCAGCTCTTCCTCAGGCAAGTGCATCTCACACCAACGCTTTCATGGCGCTCTGCTCGTCATCGAAGATACCGAAGATCTTCACGAGGCCCGTGATGTCGAAGATCTTCTTGATCTGCGGATTGGTGCAGACAAGGTTGACCGATCCACCGTGCTCGCGCACGCGCTTGAGGCCACCGATCAACACGCCCAAGCCCGTGCTGTCGATGTATCGCACTTTCTCGAGATTGATGACCAGGTTGTAATGCCCCTGATCGATGAGTTCTGTGATCGCATCCTTGACTTTCGGAGACGTGTACACGTCGATCTCACCTGAGAGATCGACGACATACGCATCCCCTTCAGATTCACGGACATTGACCTTGATATCCACGCTCTCTCCTGACTCTCTCTAACGCTAGCGGCTGTGGGACTCGAGGGACTCACGCTGTTCGTTCGCGGTACGGCGGCCTTCATCGACCGCCTGGTCGAGTGCCGAGCGGGCAACATCGATGACGGCTTTTCCCCGTTCGACCATCTCTGCAACGCTCGCCTGGATCTCCGAGCTGAAGGTCTTAGCGGCTTCAGCCAGGTCGTCGGCGGTGTCTCGAACTCGGCTGGAGGTCTCACGCGAGCGGGCATAAAGCACGTCCCTCACTTCATCCCCGCTCTGAGGCGCGGCAATCATAGCGACTGCCGCTCCTGCCAGAGCGCCGAGCACGAAGCCCGCGGCGAACTTCACGATCGATCCTCACCGCGAACCAAGCGCCGCAAGCCGGCCGTAATGCCACTCAGCGTTGAGGCGACGTTGACAACCGGGGGCCGAAGCGCCGAGCCGACCAGTTCGACTCCGCTCGCGAGCGTCGCGCTCACGCGTTCGAGACCCGACACGGCACGCGTCGCGCGCGCCAACGTGTCGTCGGCGGTGGCGGCAATTCCGCTGACGCGGTCAAGGGTTTTCGCAACGGGTATTCCGATCTGGCTGACTTGACGGTCCACCAGATCCAGCGTCGTCGTGAGGCGATGTAGCGTCGCTCCAAGCTGGATCGAGGCATAGAGAAACCCTATCCCGGCCACAAGAACGCCAAGACCAATACCGACCTCGCGAAAAACGACGGCCCAGTCGGTGGAACCCGTCACCTGAATTAGACCTCCACGCGCTCGCATAGCGAGCACAGACTCCCAATACCCTGAGAGGGAAAACTCTACACGGGTGCAGCCGTCCCCTCGTGCTGGATAGCGAGCAAGCGAGGCAAGACGGCGGCGACTTGGTCGATCTCGGCCTCGGTCGTCGTACGGCCGAGCGAGAACCGAAGGGTGGCCTCGACGCCGGCGGGACGGCCGTGCACCGCCGCAATGACGTGGCTGGGTTCGAGGGAGCCGGTTGCACACGCGCTTCCCGCCGACGCAGCGATGCCTTCGAGATCGAGGGCGATGAGTAACGGCTCGACCGGCACGCCGGGGATCGTCACGCTCGAAATGTTCGGCAAACGCGCAGCTGCCTTACCATTGATGCGCGCGCCCGCAATCGCGCCGGCGAGCGCGGCTTCCAACCGGTCGCGCAGCCGCGACGTCTGCCGCGAGTATGCATCGCGCTCGCTTTCCGCGAGCTCCAGTGCCGTAGCGAAGCCCACGATCGCCGCGACGTTCTCCGTTCCCGAGCGGCGTCCACGCTCTTGACCACCACCGTGAATGAGCGGTGACAGCGGCGTGCCGTCGCGGACGTACAGTGCGCCGATGCCTTTCGGGCCGCCGAACTTGTGCGCCGAGAGAGCCAGCGCGTCGACGCCGAGCGCGCCGGTGTCGAGCGGCAGCGAACCCGCAGCTTGCACGGCATCGCAAACGAACGTAACTGCGCGCGCATGCGCGGCGTCGGCTAGCGCGCGCACCGGCTCTATCGTTCCGATCTCGTTGTTCGCGTACATGACGGCTGCTGCGACCGTATCGTCGCGCAGCGCGGCGGCGAAAGCCTTCGGTTCGACGACGCCGTTTTCATCGACGCCGGCGAGCGTGACGTCCGCGCCTTCATCGCGCAGCGCCTCGAGCGTGCGGAGCACGGCGTGATGCTCGATTGCACTCGCGACGATATGGCGCCCACGCGCGCGGCCCGCGCGCGCCGCGCCGGCAATTGCGAAGTTGTCGGCTTCCGTTCCACCGGACGTGAAGACAATCTCACGCGGTTTGCAGCGCAAGATCGTCGCGATGCGTGCGCGCGCGTCGTCGACGGCCGCGCGCGCGCGACGGCCCTCGGCGTGGAGCGAGCTCGGATTCGCGCAGCCTTCGAACGGCCGCATCGCCTCGAGCACTTCAGGCCGCACCGGCGCCGTCGCGGCGTAGTCGAGATAGATTCGCTGCGTCATCCGCGGCGCCGCCGAATCCAGTCGATATACTTTCGTTCTTCGCCTTGTTCGCCGGGCTCGTAGTAGGCGCGCTCGCCAAGCGACTCGGGAAGGTACGCTTGCAGCCGCTCCGGCGGCGGAAGATCCCCGCCATCGCCGATCACAGCATAGTCGTCGTGCGCGTAGCGGTATCCTTCGCCGTAGCCGAGCTGTTCCATCAGCGGCGTCGGAGCGTTGCGCAAGTGCAGCGGAATCGGCTCGTTGCGCGTTTTTTGCACGTCTTGCAATGCCGCGGAATACGCGCGTCCGACGCTGTTGCTCTTTGGTGCCAGCGCAAGATAGAGCGTTGCGTGCGCGAGCGGGAAAAAACCCTCCGGCATTCCGACAAAGTGGACGGCCTGCTGCGCGGCCATCGCGACTTGCAAAGCGCGAGAATCGGCCAAACCAACGTCTTCGCTCGCAAGAATTACGAGACGGCGGGCGATAAAAAGCGGATCTTCGCCTGCATCGATCATGCGCGCGAGCCAATACACCGCGCCGTCCGGATCGCTGCCGCGGATGGTTTTGATGAACGCGCTGATCGTATCGTAGTGCGATTCGCCGGCTTTGTCGTAGCCGACCGCGCGCCGCTGCAGCGCTTCCGCAATGGTCGCTGCTTCGATCGTCTTGACGCCTTTTTCGGCCGGAGCGATCGACGCAGCGAATTCGAGCGTATTGAGCGCAGCACGCGCGTCGCCGTTCGCGAGGTTGACGAGCGCGTCGCGCGCGGCGGCCTCGAGAACGATTTTCTGCTTGCCCAGCCCGCGCTCGTCATCGTGCAGCGCACGATCGATGATGACGCCGACATCTTCGTCTTTGAGTGCCTGCAGCACGAAGACGCGTGAACGGGACAGAAGCGCCGAAATGACTTCGAACGACGGATTCTCGGTCGTCGCACCGATGAGCGTGACCGTTCCGTCCTCCACGTACGGCAGAATCGCGTCCTGCTGCGCTTTGTTGAAGCGATGAATCTCGTCGACGAAGAGCACGGTGCGCTTGCCGGTCTTTTGCAGATCCTTGGCGGCGCTCACGACCTTGCGTAGATCGGCGACGCCGGCACTAACGGCCGAAAGCGACACGAAATGCGCACCCGATGCGGCGGAAATGATTTCGGCCAGCGTCGTCTTGCCGGTGCCGGGCGGTCCCCACAAGATCATCGAGGGAACCGTGTCGCCCTCGATCGCGCGCCGCAGCGCACGGCCTTCGCCGATCAGATGCGCTTGACCGACGAATTCGTCCAGCGTTCGCGGCCGCATGCGCGCGGCCAGCGGTGCACTGGCGGATACGCGCTTCTGCGCGCGACTTGGCTGGTCGAGCTCGCCGAAAAGCGGCTGCGTGCTTATCGTTTCCTTTTTGGCGTATTCGTCGCTGTGGCACCCGGAGCGTTCGGCGCAGAGCCGACCGGCGCGCGAATTTGGAACGGTTCGCCGGATTTTCCGCTCGCGGTTACCGTTTCGCTCTGCGTGTCGTACGTAACGTCTTCCGCGACCATCGATTGACCGCTGGATGTATCGTCGACGTGTACGTTACCGTGGAGCTTGAGTAAATGTTCCTTTTGGTCGAGCTCACCACGCTCCGACGTTACGACTTTCGAGCCTTGCGTGAATTTGACGTTGCCGATCGCGACGTACACCTTGGTCGGTCCGTCCACGTCGAGCTCGTCGGTTGTGAGCGTCTGCGGCTCGCCGGACTGGTTCGGCGCCGTGATGCCGAGCGTCGAGACCGGCTTGGCGTTGTGCAAGATGACGTGACCGGTAATCTTCACGGATTTCTTGATCGAGTTACCCGTCGCGTGATCGCCGGTGACATCGGTACCGGGCTGCGTGAACTTCACCTCGCTCGGGATCGTGAAATCGCCGCTCTTCTGATTCCACGTCAGGTGCTGGCCGCTGATGGTGTAAATGCCGGGATCGCTAAGGGTCGCGCCGCCCGCGGGAGCGGGAGACGGCGTGGGCGCCGCTAGCGCGGCGGAGCCCAGCGCGGATGCCAATACGATCGCGAGAAAAATGGATTTCATCATGGCTCGAAGGGCCTGGCTATTGTGGTACCCAGCTTCTCTTCCAAGACCTCTGCGGGAATGACGCCGTTGCGCACGATGCGCGGCATCGGACGCGTGATGTCGAGGATCGTCGAGCGCGCGCGGCGTGGCGTCGGTCCGTCGAGCACCGCGAGATCGCAATCGGGCAAGAGCGCGAGAGCCTCGTCGCCCGCATAAGGCGCCTCGTCGCCGCGACTCGCACTCGTTCCGGCGAGCGGACCGCAGCGTTCGAGAATTGCGGAGGCGAGCGGATGATCCGGCACGCGCAAACCTAGTCCGTCGTTTCCCCACGTGACGCCCTCGGGAATGAAATTGGGTCGCGGCACGACGAGCGCGATCGGCCCGGGCATGGTACGCCGCACCGCCATCGCGGCAAACGCACTCGGCCCGATATATTCGAGGGCTTCTTGCACGGTGGCAAGATACAAGCTCAGCGGTCCGTCTTCCGGCCGTGCTTTGCTGGCGTAGATTTTTGCGATCGCATCTTTTTCGTACGGGTCGGCGCCGATCGAATAGACGGTATCCGTCGGATACACGACGACGCCGCCGCCTTCAACGACCGCGGCCACTTCATCGAGGACGCGATCGAGCGACTCTTTCCGCGCGTCGATCGCGGATTTTACGTTACGCGCGGACGCGTTGCCCCGTTCCGATCGCGACGCACGACATCGGATCCTCCGCGACGATCACCGGAATTCCCGTGACCTCGCCGAGCAGCGTGTCGAGTCCGCGCAGCAGCGCTCCGCCGCCCGTGAGAATGATGCCACGATCGATGATGTCGGCAGCCAGCTCGGGCGGCGTCTTTTCCAGCACCGACTTCACGGCTTCGACGATGGCCTGCACCGGCTCGGAAAGTGCTTCGCGCACTTCTTCGCTCGTGATCTTCACCGTCTTCGGCAGGCCGTTGATGAGATCGCGGCCGCGAATTTCCATCGCGAGCTCTTGCTCGAGCCGATACGCGGAACCGATCTTGATCTTGATCTCTTCCGACGTGCGCTCGCCGATCATCAAATTGTACACGCGACGAATGTGGCGAATGATCGCTTCATCCAGTTTGTTGCCGGCGACGCGTATCGATTGCGAGACGACGATTCCGCCGAGCGAAATCACCGCGACGTCGGTCGTGCCGCCGCCGATGTCGACGACCATGTTTCCGGACGGGCCCTCGATCGGCAGGCCAGCGCCGATCGCAGCGGCCATCGGCTCTTCGATGATGTCGACGCTGCGCGCGCCGGCTAATTTCGCCGCATCGCGTACCGCGCGTTCTTCGACGCTCGTGATTTCTGCGGGAACGCAAATCGTCACCGCCGGCTTCGGTTTGAAGAGCATTTCAAAAATCGAGCGATTGCGCGTGACCTTCTTGATGAAGTAGTTGAGCATCGCTTCCGTTACTTCGAAATCGGCGATGACGCCGTCGCGCAACGGACGAATAGCTTGAATGTTGCTCGGCGTTTTCCCAAGCATTTGCCGGGCTTCTTCGCCGACGGCCAACGTTTTGTTCGTCCGAATGTCTTTCGCGACTACCGACGGCTCGCGAAGTACGATGCCTTTGCCTTTGACGAAAACGAGGACGTTCGCAGTACCGAGGTCGATTCCGATTTCCAGAGCGGCTCCTAACGCGACTGACCGGCACACAACAAATGTGGCCGGTCGGCGATAAGTGTTTCGACACTGCGGCTAGGCTCCATGCGCCGCTTCGCGACTTAGCGAAGGGCTTACATCGCGACTTTGGGGTATTCGCTCGTCTCGAAAAGGCCTGCCGGTTCGGAAAGCGGCGTGATCCCGCTGCTGCGATGCACCTGGGCGCCGAGCGCGCTGAGCATCTCTTCCAGCCGCTCGTGCCCGCGGTCGATGTACTCGAGGCCCATGATTTCCGTCTCGCCGGCGGCCGCCAGCCCGGCCACGACCAGCGCGGCACCGGCGCGGATATCGGGAGCTTCAACGGGCGCCCCCGTCAAGCGCTCGGTTCCTTTGATCAGGGCCGTATTGCTTTCCATCGCGACTCTGACGTCCGCACCCATACGCGCCAGCTCGTTGACGTACGAGAAACGGGCGTTGAAAATCGTCTCCTCGACGACGCTCGTTCCGGGGCAGGTGCACAAAAACGACAGCATCGGCGGCTGCAAATCGGTCGCAAAGCCCGGATACGGCGCGGTGAGAACGTCGGTTCCGCCGGCAATGGCGCCCGCATCGACCCGAATGAAGTCGTTGCCCGTCGTTACTGCCGCGCCGCATTCCGTGAGTTTCGCGAGCAGCGCTTCCAGATGCGACGGCGTGCAATTCGTAATCGTCACGTCGCCGCGCGTTGCAGCACCGCATAATGCGAGCGTGCCGGCGACGATGCGATCCGGAATGATCGTGTACTCGACGCCATAGAGCTCGCTCACGCCGTCGATGACGAGCGTCTCCGTGCCGATGCCTTTGATCTTCGCGCCCATCTTGACGAGAAATTCCGCCAGATCGATCACTTCCGGCTCGAGCGCCGAGTTTTCGATCACCGTTTCCCCGTCGGCGGTTACGGCAGCAAGCATCGCGTTCTTTGTTGCGCCGACACTCGGCGTGCGCAGCGCGATATGCCCACCCTGCAAACGTTTTCCGCCGGCTTCGGCGACGAGACAGCCGTGTTCGTTCTTGACTTGCGCGCCGAGTGCACGAAATGCGGCTTCGTGCATGTCGGTCGCGCGCGTGCCGAGCACGCAACCGCCGGGAAGCGGAACTTCCGCGCGACCAAAACGTCCGAGCAGAGGGCCCGTCACGTCGAACGATGCGGCCAATTTTCGCACCAGCGTGTACGGCGCGCGATGCGAGCCGACGTTCGTCGCGTCGATCGTCAGCGTGTGCGGATCTTCCAGGCGCAGCCGCGCACCGAGTGCTTCGAGCAGCGACCACATGACCGACACGTCCGTGATGCGCGGAATGCGGTGCAGCGTGACCTTGCCTTTGGCCAGCAGCGAGGCCGCCATGATCGGCAGTGCTGCGTTTTTGGCGCCGTGCGTCGAGACTTCACCGGAAAGCCGATGGCCGCCGCGAATCCGCAGCGTCGTCTCAAGGCGGTCTAAGAAGTTCAAGCGGTGGGGATTTCTTGCATGAGCACGTTGGCGCAGGGCCGCGTTTATGCGAAGCCTGGCTTGGTCGCTTTCGACTCCACTCAGGAGGTTTCCGTGCGCCGGCTGTTCTTCTACCCCTCGCGAGGGGGTTAGATGAGCGTCAGGGCAGGCGGCGATGCGCTTGTGGGCATCGATCTCGGAACCAGCTCGGTCAAAGTTGCCGCGCACGCTATAGGCGACGGCCGTGAGCTTGCGTTGGAGACGGTTCCATACGATTTGCACACGCCGCAAACGGGCTGGGTCGAACAGAATCCCGGCGACGTGTACCGCGCGGCGATGCAGGCCTTGCGCACGGTCCTGGGCACGATCGAGCTCAGCGGCAGCGGGCTTCATGCAATCGGCTTCTCTTCCGCGATGCACGGCGTGCTGGCCGTCGACGAGCGCGGCGAGCCGATCTCGCCGCTGATCACGTGGATGGACCGCCGCAGTACCGAGATCGCCGAAGGATGGCGGCGCGACGGCACGGCCGCGGCACTCTACCAACGCACGGGCGCCCCGATGCATCCGATGCTACCGCTGTGCAAACTGCGCTGGCTTGCCAAGAACGATCCCGCCCTGTTCAAGCGTGCCGCGCGGTTCGTCGGGATGAAGGAGCTCTTCATCTATCGTTGGACCGGCGAATGGCTGATCGATCACGCGCTGGCAAGCGCGACCGGCATGCTCGACACGCGCACCAAGCAATGGGATCCGCACGCACTGCAGCTTGCCCAAATCGGCGCCGACCGTCTTTCGGAGCTTTCCCCGTGCGCGACGCAGCGGCGCATCACGCTGGACGGCGGTGAAAAGGCCGTGGCTGTGCTGGCATCCAGCGACGGCGCACTCGCGAATCTCGGGACAGGCGCCTTCCATCCGGAGCTCATGACGCTCACGCTCGGCACGAGCGGCGCGCTCCGCATCGTCGCCGACCAGCCGCTGCTCGACGCGCAAGGGCGCACCTTTTGCTATCTGTTCGACGACACGCAATGGCTCATCGGCGGCCCAACCAGCTCGGCCGGGGCAGTTCTGGACAAGATTTTCGAGCTGGTTCTTCCGGAGGTACCGCAGCATGAGCGATTTGCGCGCGCCGTTTCGCTCGCCGCCGAGGTGCAAGCCGGCGCGGAAGGCCTTACCGTCCTACCGTTCCTTTCCGGCGAACGCGCGCCGTATTGGCGCGGCGATTTGCGCGGTGCGCTTTTCGGTCTCGATCTCGCGCACGACCGGCGACATATCTTGCGCGGGGCCTTCGAAGGAGTCGTCTTTGCCCTATACGGCGTGTATGCAGTGATGCGCGAGCTGGGCATCCAGCCGCGCGCAATCGTCTTGTCCGGCGGCCTCACGCACGCGACGTTTGTGCGGCAAATGATCGCGGACGTGTTCGAAATCGAGGCGCGGTTTCCCGATCGCCGGGAAGCATCCGCGTTCGGGGCAGCAATGTTCGCGGGCATCGCATCGCGCGCAATCGCATCGCTCGATGACGTCGCGACGCGGATTCGCTATCCCGAAACGTACGCGCCGCAAGCTGCCAATCAGGCGGCTTACCGGGCCGCCCGCCAACGCTTCGAGGCCCGGATTGCGGCCGAGCTAAAGGTGGGGGCCTAAAGGCTCAAGTTTTGTAACGGACAGCCGAAGATAGTAGTGCGGCCGGTCGGATATAGGTCCTCCTAATCCTCCTATCATCCGACCCGGTCCGCAAATATTTAAACCGGAGGCCTGGAGTGCAAGCACCCGAGGATTTTGACGCCTTCCTAAGGGGGCTCTTAGAGTCACCCAGTACAGGCAGCACCCAACGCCGGTTCTCCACGGACGATCGTTCGCTCATCGAGCGTATGCTTCGTGCGATGGAAGAGGGTGCTCACGGCGTAATCCTGGTCAAGCATCCCGACGAGCGTCTCGAATATCTTATTGCGAACGCAGATCGAATTCAGGCGATTGGATTGATGGCGCAAGCCATCGATCGTAACGCGCAGATTGCCTCCGAGCGAAGGCGCGGCTAACCCGCGTCAGAAATAGGAAAGCCGGCACGAAGCCGGCTTTTTCCTTTTGTGTCAGTCATGAATGCAGTACGCAACGTGCGCAAATTCGACTGACCAGGCCACTAGCGCGCTTCCAGAAACAACGCTCGTTCCGGGTTCCGTCACCCAGATCCGTGCGCAGATCGAGGGCTTCAGATAAATCTGCAAGCAACTGTCGTTCGCCGCTCGTAATCGTTATACGATATTGCTGCTTATCTGAGGTACCGTTGCCATTAGAACGACCCATGCACTGTCTTATCGCGACGGCGTTTCCATTTGACAATGGACTGGCGTGGTCAAAAAGAGCGCTCGCGGACAACGAGAACGTCGATCGTCTCAACGAGCCTGATATAGCTAACCTCGCCAGCTCGATCTAGAGCAGGAAATCTTCTCAAAGTCTCCCGCACACATGAGCCCGCATGGCGTTCGTAGCTCAAATCTCGAGCGACTCCATTTGTCGGGGCGTCCAGCGCTCTGCGCGTTGCGCCGGCGAGCGTCGACCCATTGCGGCGTTTAGCCGCGCGACCAAATCTCGGATCTGCTCGGTGCTCATGGAGTGCCGCGGCGTCACGCGATACAACGAGTTTGTAATAACTAGACCATCCGGATTTTCGACAAACCGCGGAATGCCCGTGTAGCTGGCAGCTATCGGTGAAGTCCGCACGATGCTAACACGCGGCACTACATCGCGCAGGTACGTACGAACCGCGGTATATTGCTCGCAATCCCGAGCGCTAACAATAAGGACCACTTGCCGATCTGGATGGTCGTGCACCACCGCGCGCCCCGATTTCGGAAAATCGCGTACGCTATTGAGAACGGGTCTAACGAAATTTTCCAGCTCATGATCGCGTGCCTGGCGACGAGTCATTATGAAAAGTGCACGGTTACCCGTGCTGATGCCCCGACCCACATTCGCAATATCGCCGAGTTTCATTTTCGAGTGCCTTCCACAAATGCACCAAGGTCGCTGATCCTGTGCGACCAGAAAATCGTAAGGCCCGCTGCTTGTGCGGTTATCACGTTTGTAGGCGAGTAGACGCCGGCCAGGAGGGCGACTGGTACGACGTTACTTTCACCGAATGCACGAATCCAAGCAACGTGCTTTGCCAGCGTATCGTGGTTCAAACGCTTATATGAGTTCACCGCACTGTTTGAGACTTTGCACTCGATCGGCATCATGCGGTCGTCTAAGAGCCGCGCTAACACATCTCCGCGCTCCGGCCCGAATTGTACCTCGTTTTCAGAGACGACTCCAGGTT
>JBOHTT010000121.1:0-10321 GCA_050733775.1 Vulcanimicrobiaceae bacterium | reverse complement strand
GGGAATCGTTGCGGTCGTGCTGCTGCCGGCAGAAGGCATTAGCGAATCGAAGCTCGCACAGACGCTCGACTACGGCGCACGCGTAATTGCAATAGGCGGAGATTTCGATGCCGCGTTGTCGGTCGTGCGCTCCCTCGATCCGTCGCGTTATGCGGTGGTGAACAGCGTCAACCCGTTCCGCATCGAAGGGCAAAAGACGGCCGCGCTCGTGCTGCTGGAAGCGAGTGAATGGCGCGTGCCGGACTGGGTGATTCTTCCGGGCGGAAACCTCGGCAATTCTACGGCGATCGGCAAAGGATTTCGTGAAGCGAAAGAACTCGGTCTCACGAACAAGATTCCTCGCATCGGCGTCGTGCAAGCCGAGGGCGCGGCGCCGCTCGTACGCGCGTTCGAGACGGGCGAAGAGCTGCGCCCGGTAGCGGCCTCGACGACGGCAACGGCAATCAAGATCGGCGCGCCGGCATCGTGGCGCAAATCGTTGCGCGAGATACGCGCGTCAGGCGGCACCGTCCTGAGCGTCTCCGATTCGGAAATAGCCGATGCGCGCGCAGTCGTCGGTGCCGAGGGCATTGGTTGCGAGCCCGCGTCTGCAGCATCGCTCGCCGGATTGCGAAAGCTCGTTTCGCACGGCGCCGTCAACCCCGATGAGGATGTCGTGTTGGTGCTCACGGGCCATATGCTCAAGGACACCGCGTATGCCGCCGGATATCACTCGTCGAACGCGCGTTTTTCAAATATCGTCATTCGCGCTGGGGATGCCGGCGACGCACGGGCGCAGCTCGAATTGCTCGGCGCGCAATGACGTCATTTCAAATCTCCGTTCCGGCCAGTTCCGCGAATCTCGGACCAGGATTCGATACGATCGGCATCGCGCTCGATTTACGTTTGCGGGCAACGGTTCGCGAAAGCCGCGAGTACGGTCTGGCCTTTTTGCCCGGACCACATGCGCCCACGCACGAAGGTTTCGCTGAAGAGATCGAGCGCGGTCTCTCATCGATCCTCGGCGGCGCACGCCCCGCGATTGCAATCGAAGTCGAGAATCCGATTCCGCTCGGCAAAGGGTTAGGTTCGAGTGCGGCAGCCGGCGTTCTTGGAGCTTCTATTGCGGCGCGTTTTGTGGATCCACAGGTCGATGAGCGCACGCTTACGCGTATCGTGACGGATCTCGAAGGCCATCCGGACAATGCGCTGCCGGCGTTGCTCGGTGGTATCGTGATCGCCGCACAACGCGGCGAAGACGCACCCTCCTATCTGCGCTTCGAGCCACCGCCGGGCGTGAGGGCGATCGTTGCGATTCCAAACATCGAGTTGCCGACTGCCGAGGCGCGAGCAATTCTACCCGAGCGTTATCGCAAAGAGGACGCCGTCTATAACGTTCAGCGCGCCGCTCTGCTCGCCGCATCGCTCGCCTCCGGAGATTTCACGCATCTTCGCGTCGCGATGGCCGACCGTTTTCATCAGCCGTATCGTTCCGCGTTCGTTCCTGGGCTGGCGGAATGTTTGCGCATTGAAGCAGAGGGCCTTTTGGGTATCGCACTTTCAGGTGCCGGCCCGAGCGTCTTGGCGTTGTGCAGTGGAAACGGGCCGGCGATCGCAGCATCGATGCGCGAAGCGTTCACCCGTCACAAAATCGAATGCGAAACGTGGACGCTCGGTATCTCGCACGTCGGCGCCAGCGTACGGGAACGAGAAGAGCCCGATGCGAACACCGTCCGCGAAGCCGCCGAGCCGAGGAGAAAATCAGGGTGAAGAAGAGGATTAAAGTCGCAATTACCGGTGCAGCCGGTAATATCGGCTACGCGATACTATTTCGTGTCGCATCCGGCCAAATGTTTGGCCCGGACGTCGAGCTGGAGCTTCAGCTGCTCGAGCTCGAGCAAGCGCTCGGCACGCTGCGCGGAACGATCATGGAGCTCGACGACTGCGCGTTTCCGCTCTTGAAAGGGGTCCGCTTCAGCTCGGTCGCGGCCGAAGCGATGAAGGACGTCAATTGGGCAGTGCTCGTCGGGGCGGCGCCGCGAAAGGCCGACATGCAGCGGTCCGATTTGCTGCGCGTCAACGGCAAGATCTTCACCGAGCAGGGCCGCGCCATCAACGATCAGGCAGCCGAAGACGTGCGCGTCTTCGTCGTCGGCAACCCATGCAATACCAATTGTCTCATTGCAATGAACAACGCGCCCCGCATTCCACGCGACCGTTTCTTTGCCATGACGTCCCTCGACGAGCTTCGCGCCCGCACGCAGCTCGCGAAGAAGGCCGCAGTAGATGTGACGCAGGTCTCTCAGATGATCATCTGGGGCAACCACTCGGCGACGCAATTTCCGGATTTTGCACATGCAAAAATCGGAGGGAAGCCGGTTCCGGACGTCATCCGCGATCGCGCATGGCTCGAGAACGAATTCATTCCGACGGTGCAAAACCGCGGAACCGAAGTCATCAAAACGCGCGGGGCGCCGTCGGCAGCATCGGCTGCGAACGCGGCGATTCACGGCGTTTACAGCCTCACGCACGATACGCCGGCGGGCGAATACTACTCGGTTGCTCGCGCCTCGAAGGGCGAATACGGCGTCGATGAGGGACTTATTTTCTCGTTTCCGTGCCGTACCGAGAACGGCGTCTCTCGCGTTGTCGAGGGAATCACGCACGACGCGTTCGGCCAGGATAAGTTCCGCAAGACGCTCGAGGAGCTGCGTGGCGAACGGGACGCCGCGCGCGAACTGGAGCTCATCTCCGTTTAGCCCTGCTCCGCGGAAGGCGGGTCCGGCCCGCCTGGGCGAACGTTGTCGTACATGGTAAGCGTCAACGTCGGCTCTGCTGCGGGCGGCTGCTCCGTCGGCAGTTCGTCGTTTTACCGCTTTGTTTTGCGGTTGACCGAGGCGGGCTTGCCGCTCAGCGCCGCGGAGATCCGCTCAGTGGAACCTCTCGGCGCGATTCCGCACGCCTACGATGATGAGGCGGCGACCGTCGGACTTGGTTGGCGCGTGATTCCGGCGGCGTCCGAAGAAGATTGGTCGGTACTGGAAGCGACGCCGCAGCGATTACGAACCGCGCTCGAAACGGCGCGTCGCGTCCTTTGGCGGAATGCGGCACCGGCGGGTATCTCTGCGGACCAGATCATCGGCGTCGACGCAGAGATCGAGATGATTTTGGGCGTGCTGCAAGCGGCCGAAGATGCCGGCTGCAGCGTAAACGTCAGCTACGTCTCCTGAACGGACCTGAGCTGCCGCCGCTGGAACGCGGGCGCCAGCGGTTTTCGATCTTCCATCGTTCGGCCGATCAGGATCCCGAATTTCGCAATTGGCACCATGCGTATGCAGAGGCGCTCGCCGCTTGTAAACGCGTGCTGGATTTTGGCTGTGGCACCGGCGTCTTTCTCGAAATGCTGAAAGAGCGCGGTATCGACGGACTAGGGATCGATCGCGACCCCGACATGGTCGCGCAAACCCAAGCGCGCGGCATTGAGGCGACGCTTGGAGACGTGTCGGAAGTCGCGCGCTTCCATGCGGAATTCGACGGCATTCATGCAGCACACGTTCTCGAGACGATGTGGGGCGACGAGGTCATCGCGTTCTTGCGCGCGGCACTTGGCGCACTTCGTCCCGACGGTCTGCTGGTGTTGCGCGCGTGGAATTGGGAAAACCCCTCCGTGCGCGAGCGAACGTTCTGGTTCGAACTGCGTCACAAGCGTCCGTATTCGCTTGTGACGTTGCGCGAAGCGCTGATCGACCTCGGTATGCACGTCGTCGGAGCCGGTTACGAGCCGAGCGGTAACCAAGACGTGTACGTCGTGGCACGCGCGCCTGCCGCACCGGTGGCGCCGCGCGAGGGGAGCGCGCGAGAGCGGCCGCTGGTCGTTTGGGAAGGCGAGCTGCAGACGCTCAATTCGATGGCGATCATCAACCGCGAGGTCGGCCGTCATCTGGTCTCGAGTCCCGAGGTCGACATCGTCTTTCGGCCCGATGAGGTGAGTCCCGAGCCGTTGGTCGTCAGGGACGAGCGCTTCGCGGACGTGCGCCGGCATATCGATCGAACGCCGGTCGCCGCAGACGTGTTCGTGCGACATCCGTGCGGCGACCCGAGTTTTGAACGCCCGGCTACAGAGACGTACGTGCAAATTCAGCCCTGGGAGTACGGCTCGCTGCCCGCGCGCTGGGTCGAGAAGATGAAGAAGAGCGTCGACGAGGTCTGGTGTCCGTCGACCTACGTGCGCGGACTGTATTTGGATGCCGGCTTCAATCCGGAACGCGTCCTCGTCGTTCCAAACGGCATCGATCCCGACATCTTTTCGCCCGGACCGGGCGACGAGACGCTGCTCCGCGGTCTCACGAAAAAGCGGTTTACGTTTTTGTTCGTCGGCGGCACGCTCGAGCGGAAGGGCATCGACGTGCTGCTCGACGCGTACGTGCGCGCCTTCGGTCCCGGCGACGACGTCGCGCTGGTGATCAAAGATTTCGGTCTCGGCGGCTTTTATCGAATGGTGAGCTACCGCGAGCGCATCTTCGACATTCGCGACCGCGGCGGCATGCCGGAGATCGCGTACACCGACGCCGATCTCACGACGACCCAATTGCGCGATCTCTATCGCAGCTGCAGCTGCTTTGCGTTTCCCTATCGCGGCGAAGGCTTCGGAATTCCGATTCTCGAGGCGATGGCTTGCGGAATGCCCGTCATTACCACGGCAGGCGGCGCGGCAGACGATTTCCTCGACGATGCGACCGCCTATCGTGTCACCTCGACGCAGCGTGAAATCGGCAATCGGGTGTACGACGTAAAACTCTATTCAAATGGTTGGCTTCTAGAACCGGACCGCGACGAGCTCGCGTCGATGATGCGCCGCGTCTACGAACGGTACGATGAGGCGCGGGAAGTCGGCCGGCGTGCGAGCGTGCGCGCGAGGGCCGACTTCACATGGGAGCGCGCTGCGAAGAGGGTCGTCCAGCGCGTTAACGAGCTCCGGCAGGCACCCCCGATTCCAGCAGCCGGCTGAATTCGGTTATCGTCCGGCGAGCGGAGCGCTTCCGATGGTCTGGACGGCGGCGATGCGATACAGATCGCGCCGCGTCGCGGGCAGCGGCACGCGGCGTTCCGGATCCGGCTTTGCCAGCAGCGATTGAAAGAGACCCATACGGCCGCGCGCGAACCCTTGCGCGCTCCCGCCCATGTACAAGCGCCAAATGCGGTACGTGCGTTCGTCGGTCGCTGCGATTGCCGTTTCGCGATTACGTTCGAGATTCGTGACCCAATCGCGCAACGTACGCGCGTAGTGCTCGCGCAAATTCTCGACGTCGCGCACTTCGAACCCCAATTGCTCCGCGAATTGCAGCATATTCCAAATCGGTACCAGCTCGCCGTCGGGGAAGACGTAGCGCGCCATGAATCCGGCGGAGCGATAGCCGCGACGCTGCGGCGACTGATCGGCGATGCCGTGGTTGAGGAAGAAGCCCCCCGGGCGCAGCGCCTTCAGGGCGGAGCGAAAATACGTCTGGAGCTGAGAGCGGCCGACGTGCTCGACCATGCCGACGCTGACGATCTTATCGAACGTGCGCTTTCCGAGCTCACGATAGTCGCACAACTCGACGGAAGCCCGGCCCTCGAGTCCGGCTGCGGCGATGCGCCGCCGCGCTTCGTCGTATTGCCGCCGGCTCAGCGTGACGCCGAGAGCCTGCGCGCCGAAAACCGCAGCGGCGCGCATCACGAGCGTGCCCCAACCGCAACCGATGTCGAGCAGCTTCTCGCCCGGTCGCAGGCGCAATTTTCGCAGCGTGTAGTCGATCTTGCTTCGCTGCGCTTCATCGAGCGTTTCGACGCCTTCGTCGTAGTACGCGCACGAATAGACCAGCTCGTCGCTGAGAAACGTGCGGTAAAACGCGACGGGCTGATCGTAGTGGAAGCCGATCGCGGAGGCGTCGCGCGAGCGCGAGTGCAACTTGCCGCGCAGGCTCGGATAGGCGTCCTCTTCACCGAAATTAGGCTTGGGCAGGCGCAAGAGGCGTAGCGCGATTGCGGCCGAGCGCATGGGCGAAATCCGCTCTTCCGCAAGCGCCATGGCGTCGACTGCAGCTTCGATGTCACCCTCGATGTCGATGAGGTTTTCAACGAAGGCGCGGCCCGGGTTCAAATCCGCCGGCGGTGAGAAAGCGGCCCGCAGCGCCGACGGCTGGTTCAGAACCAAGGTAAAACGAGGCGTCCGGGAGCCGATGGTCTTGCCGTCCCACGTGCGTATGGCAAAACCCCAGGCAGCACGCTGGCCGAAGACCAGGTGAAGGACCTCTTCCGAAATTCGTACGGCGTCGCTCACGCGGGTAAGATGCGTCTTCTCGCCCCTCGGCCCCTACAGAAGAGGGGCTGGTACGGGACCGCGGCGGCGTACCTTGAAACTTCCGCGATGATTACGCCAGAGCAACTCCTCGCGCGACTCGCGATCGCCGCGATACTCGGAGCGTTAGTCGGATTCGAACGCGAGCGACTCGACCAGCCGGCAGGTCTTCGTGACCACGCCTTGGTCTGTGTCGGATCGGCGCTCGCCGTACTCGTGTCGAGCTTTGCCTTTGCCGGCGCACTCCACGCGCCCGACACCGTCTTGGATCCGTCTCGAGTCGCCGCTCAAGTCGTAAGCGGCATCGGCTTCCTAGGTGCCGGTACGATCATTTTACGCAGAAACGTGGTGCATGGTCTGACGACCGCCGCGAGCATCTGGGTTGTGGCCGTCATCGGGTTGGCAGTTGGTGGCGGAATGTATCTCGCAGCCGCTGCGACGACGATCGCCGCCCTCTTGATCCTCGCAGGCGCGCGTCCACTGACACGCCGTCTTGCCGCACCGTGGCGCCGGCAAATCATCAGCGTTATTTTCGACCGAAATCAAACGTCGATAGAAGAGCTGCAAGCCGACTTGATCGCTCGCGGCGCGACCATTCAACGTATGGATGTGCGGTTTGGCGACCGGCCGGGCGAGCATCGCCTCGACTTTTCTGCCAGAGCGATGTCCGCCGGCGAGCTCGTGAAGCTGATCGATCACCTGCAGACACATCCGGGCGTGTTCGGCGTGCAGTCGATCGTCGACGTCGGACGGCCGCACCGGCACGATATCGAACAACAGTCCGCGAGCCATCCATAAAAAGAAGGGCCGCCCCGAAGAGCGGCCCTTCTTTCTCGCATTGTCAATTGGTTACGGGTAACCGAGATGGCAAGCCGCAGCGATCTGTGCCTCCGACGGCATGATCTTATCGGCCGGAATGCGGTCCGAGACGCTGAAGATGTTGTACGCGTCGCCCCCCATCCCGGTTGCGTGGCAGTCGCCGACCCACATCGGCCACGCGAACGCATGGTTGTCGGAGCGGTAGTACGCCTCGCCTTCGAAAATCATCGGATCGAATTTCTTGCCCTCGAGCTGGTGCGCGAGCTTGGGACCGTCAGTGGTCTTGCCCTCATTGATCGCGTTGAGCAGTGAATGCATGCCGATGTAACCGAAGGCGCTGCGCGGCGTCGGCGGGCCGCCAAAGCGCTTCTTGTAGTTCACGACGAAGTCATGCGCCGATTTCTTCTTGCCGATGACCAGCGGGCTGTCGTAGTACCATTCAAGGCCCCAATAACCGACGCGGTTGCCCGGCGATAGGGCGTAATAGTTCTCGACGTCCGCAAGCGGGCCACCGACTTTCATCTTCTTGAAGATGCCGTAGCTCTGCGCTTGCTGCATCAGCGTGATGAAGTCGTTGCCGCCGGGATTGCAAATAAAGACATCGGCGCCGGAAGACGCGAGCTGTGGAAGGTAGGCGCCCCACTCGCTGTTCCCGAGCGGCGCGAAGACGTTGCCGACGAGCGTCGCTCCGACTTTCTTCGCGACGTCGACGTAGCCGTCCATAATCGAGTGGCCATACGCGTAGTCGGGACTGATCGCGTACCACTTCTTGCCGAATTTGCCGAAGGTGTAACCGGTCGCGTGCGTCAGCATCCAGGTTGGATGGCACACCTGAAATTGATTCCAGTGGCAATTCTTCATCGTGAAGTCGTCGGTGTGCCCGCCTGTGTCGACGTAGACGACGCCCAACGCGTGGGTCGCACCGCCGATTGAAAGCGCTTCCGCGCTCGAAACCGCGCCGATGACCGCTTCGCATTTCTCCTGATTGACGAGCTTGCGGGCCTTTTGCACCGCCACGCCCGGATCTGCGCCGGTGTCTTCCTCGAGAAGAACCGCCTTGCGGCCCATGGCGCCTCCGCGCTTGTTCCACTCGTCGACGGCCATGTGCATGCCGTTGAACTCAGAACGCCCGAGTGCGGCGTACGTACCCGTAATCGGGTCCGTGCCGCCGATTTTCAAAACGTCTGCCGCTTCACCAATCCGCGGAACAAACGCAGGGAACCCGATTGACGCCGCGCCTGCGGCCACCGCCGTTCCCTTCAGGAATTTCTCGCGTGAAACTCCCGACTTGCCCATACAAAGCCTCCCTCTAGGAGTTAATTACTCCAAATGCTTCGCCAGACCTAAGGTCCTAAGTGGTTTGGGAACGTTCCCAGCCATCGAAAAGTGCCCTTCTCAGTGGCTCGTCGCGAAAGCGGCTGGGTCGGTACCAACGCGTGACGGATGGGTGGCAAAGAAGCTCCGGATCTCCGGAACGTCACGATACCACTCGCCTCGGTAGCGGTGATCGGCAAACTTTTGGTGGAGCTGCTTCTCCAACGACCGGCCGCCACGGACGAGCCCAAGAACGGTTAGCGCCATCGGAATGGTATCGCGGATGTTCGAAAACCGGCCGCGAACGTTGCTTGTGAACCCGATTTTGAGAAAGCCCTCTGCGCCAAACAGATAGACGAATTGGCCGTCCGGCGGCAACGGATCGGGGTCAGGTGGGGGCACCGCCCAAGTGGCCGCGATCAGTTCATGGATTCGACGCAGCCCATCGTCGATGCGATGAACCTCCTGAAGTACAGGGATCGCCGCGCGAATGAGGCTTTGGAGCGACAGGTCACGCCAATGGCGCAACGGCCGATGAGTAGGAAGCTCACCGCAGTTGATGAGTTCGAAAGTGCGGCGGAACAACTCGTCGAGCTGCTCGACGGCGTAGGGAACACCGGAGGTGATTGTCTCGACCGCTTCGATGATCGCGGCTAACACGCAATCGACGTCGTGAGCAATGGCCTCTGTCGGTTTGAGCGCATTAACGGTACACCGGCATCCGTCGCGCGAGCTCCACCCGCACCAACGCGGTGTCTCACCATAAACTTCGAAGTACTCCACGCAGCCTAGGTTAGTGCCGCAAGGTGCCAAATGCGTGACACTCGTGTCCGATAAGTGCGGTTATCGGACAAGGACGCCTGGATGGAGCGTATAACGTCTGCGGGGTGGAACGGGATGATGGCGCGCCGATGTTGCCCGCTTTCAAGTTCTCAAGTGAGGATCTCCAACTCGCCGAGGCCGCGCGCCGCTATGCGAAGGCTGCACGCGCCGAGAATACGCGACGCGCCTACGATGCCGATTGGCGACATTTTGAGGCGTGGTGCCGCCAGCATCATCCGACTGAGGCGACCATGCCTGCGAACCCCGCCCTGGTGTGCCTGTACTTAGCACACCTCGCAGATGGTACGAATCTCACGACGAAAACCATCAAACGGCGCGTCGCGGGAATCCGCTTCAAGCACGAGCGCGCTGGAATTCCAAGTCCCACGGTCCATCCGTACGTCAAGGACCTTATTGAGGGCGTGGAGCGCGCGCGGCATGACGCACGCCATAAGCGGGCCGCAGTAGAGACGGAAATGCTTCGCACTATCGTCGAGAACGCCGGCCCGCCTGCCGCTCTCCGAGACTTGAGAGATCGTGCCCTGATCTTGTTTAACTTTGGCAATGCACGTCGCCGTTCAGAAATTGCCGCGCTCGATTATGAGGATCTGGAGTTCCGCGACAATGGTGTCTTTATCTCGATCCGGCGCAGCAAGACCGACCAGCGAGGTGTCGGGCGGACGACGTGGCTGCCGCGCTTGGCTGAACCGGACCAAAAATTGTGCGCGCATCGCGCCTTGCTGGATTGGATTAGAGCCGCAGATATACGTGAGGGACCATTATTCCGCACCTTCGACCTCAACGGGAGGTTGACCGCGAATCGCATCGATGGACGTGACGTGACGCGAGCTCTCAAGCGCGTTGCGGCAGCTGCAGGTTTGCCTTCGGAGCAGATCGCACGGATCGCATCACATTCTTTGCGGCGAGGCTTTGTCACGTCCGCCGATCGCGCCGGCGCGAGCGTGCACGCAATCATGAAGGTTACACTGCATAAAGATCGCCGGACCGTTGACGTCTATGTGAAACGCGATCTTGAAAGAGATTCGCCGC
>JBOHTT010000120.1:0-3679 GCA_050733775.1 Vulcanimicrobiaceae bacterium | reverse complement strand
TCTGGCCGGCGCGGGGCCGCGGGCGCTCATCCTAATCGACGAGATCGGTGGTGGGACCGAACCAAATGCCGGCGCGGCGCTCGCGATCGCTCTGCTGGAACGCTTCCTGGCTCGCGGCGCGCGAACGGTCGCCACGACGCACGCCGGCGAGCTCAAACTCTTCGGGCATTCGCAGAAGCACGTTCGCAACGCGAGCGTTCGGTTCGATCCGGCAACGTACGCGCCGACGTACCAGCTCGAGATCGGTGCGCCTGGTCAGTCCCTCGCGCTCCCGCTAGCCCGCGCGATGCAGATCGAGCCCGATGTCGTCGATCGCGCCGAATCGATTCTGTCTTCGAGCGAACGCGACTACGAGCGCGCACTTGCGGAGCTGGCGACGCTGCAAGCGCAGACAGCCGCGCAGCGCGACGCACTGGCCGCCGAACGCGAGCGCCTCGAGAAAGCCGAAGCCGAGGCGGAGCGGCGCCGTCAGGATTACGAAGAAGAGCGCAAAGGTTTTGCGCGGGCTGCGGAAGGCCGGCTGGCCGATACGCTGCGCAATTTCGTGCGCGATCTGGAACGCCGCTCGAGCGAAGGCCGCCGCCCGAAAGTAACCCCGGGACAAAGCGAGGCGCTTTCGCGAGCGATCGGAGAACTCCATCGCGATCTCGGTCTCGACCGGACGCGTCGGGCCGACGAGGCGCCCGCAACGCTCGCGCCCGGCGATCGCGTCATCGTCGGAACGCTCGAGCAAGAAGGCAGCATCGTCGCGATCGACGACGACGCCGGCGAGGCGACGGTGCAGGTCGGCCCCATGCGGATGACGGTGAAGCGCAAGGACTTGCGCGCGGCGACGCAGCCGCCGCCGCGGCGCGCGCGGACCACCACGCCCGCTGCGGAGATCGCCGCGCGGGCAATGCCGGAGATCGACGTGCGTGGAAAGCGACTGATCGAAGCGGAACCGCTCGTCGAACAGTGGCTCGACGAGGCAGCGCTGCTCGGATACTCACCGCTACGGCTCATTCACGGAAAAGGGACGGGACTTCTGGGCAAGGGATTGCAAGAATACTTGAAGATGCACCCCGACGTCCGCAGCTTTCGCTACGGAAATGAAAACGAAGGCGGAAGCGGCGTGACGATCGTGGAGCTGCGATCGTGTCGGCGCTGGCCCCCCGTGAGGCCGCCGAAATGCTGGCTGACGGCTGCGACCACATCTCGACGCGCGACGAGCTCGAGCAGCGTCTAGCCGCCGGCGAGCGGCTGCACGTCAAGCTCGGGATCGATCCGACGGGCAGCGAGCTCCACCTCGGTCACGCCGTCGTGCTCAACAAGATGCAGCAGTTCGTCGAGCTGGGACATCGCGTGACGCTACTGATCGGCGACTACACGGGACGAATCGGCGATCCGTCCGGCCGTAACGACGCGCGCCCTCCGATGACCGGCGAGCAAATCGATGCGAACATGAAAACGTACCGCGAGCAGGCCGGCAAGGTGCTCGACCTCGAGCGCATCGAGGTGATGTACAACTCGAAATGGCTCGCGCCGCTGCAAACGGTCGACTGGATTCGTCTCTTGTCGAAGGCCACCGTCGCGCAGATCCTCGAACGCGAGGACTTCAAAAACCGCTACACGAGCGGAACGCCGATCGCGCTGCACGAGCTGCTCTATCCCGTCGCGCAGGCCTACGACAGCGTCGCGATGGAAGCCGGCGTCGAGTTGGGGGGCAACGATCAGCTCTTCAATCTCTTGCTCGGCCGTTCGTATCAGGAACACTTCGGGCAGAAGCCCCAGATCTGCATGACGGTCCCGATCCTGGAAGGCACCGACGGCGTGCGGCGGATGGGCAAGTCGCTCGGCAATTACATTTCGTTGATCGAGCCGCCGGAGGAGCAGTTCGGCAAGCTGATGCGACTGCCGGACGAGCTGATCGCGCGTTACGCGCGGCTTGCGGCCTTCTGGCCGTCGAGCCAACTGGCGGAGCTCGAGGCAGACTTGGAAGCCGGCCGCCTTGCCCCGATCGAGGCCAAGAAACGCGTCGCGGAGGCAATCGTCGCGCGCTATCACGGCGCTCCGGCGGCAGCCGCAGCGCGCGAGCGCTTCGAGAAGACGGTCCAGCGGCGCGAGCTACCTGAGGAAATGCCGACGCTACAGGCGTCCGGGCCACAGAAGCTCACCGAATTGCTGGTGGCTGCCGGCTTCGCCGAGAGTAAGCGCGCAGCAGAGCGGCTCATTCAGCAAGGCGGCGTTCGGGTCGATGGCGTGCCGGTCACCGACACGGCTGCAACGCTGGCTGGTGACGGCATCGTGCTGTCGGTCGGGGCGCGACGCTTCGTCCGGGTCGTTTCTTCTTAGCGGATCTTCGCCGCCAACTGGCTGACCTCGGCAGAGGACAGCTTCCAGATCCGCTTGCAGTACTCGCAGGTCGCTTCCGTCTCGGGCTGCTCTTCGGCCATCTTCACCAGCTCGTCGTGACCGAGGCCCAAGAGCGCGGTTTCGACTTTCTCGCGCGTGCAGCGGCAGGCGAAGATCGCGTCGTACTCGCGCAAGCGCTTCGGAAACATACCGACGCAAATGCGCTCGATGATGCCTTCGGGCTCGCTGCCGCCCAGCAACTGCGTCGTCACCGGGTCCATGACGTTCGCGTTCTGCTCGAGCTGCCCGATCGTCGAGTCGCTCGCTCCCGGCAAAACGTGCGCGACGACGCCGCCGGCCGCTCGCACGCCGCTCTTGTCGAGGTGGACGCCGATCGCGACGACGCTCGGCACTTGCTCCGAATATGCAAAGTACGCCGCAACGTCCGATGCGATTTCGCCTGTGATCAAGTTCACGATTCCGGTGTACGGCTGACCGACTTCGTACGAACGTGTAACGAGAAGCTTTCCACGGCCGACGAGCTCTGCGACGTTGAAGCGTCCGTCCTCTGTTGGCGGAACGTCGGCTTGTGGATGATGTGCGTACGCGCGCGTGCCGACCGTATGATCGGGCAGCGTCGACACCTCTGCGACGACTCCGCCGATAGGGCCGCTGCCGTTAACCTGAAGCGAGAGCCGCTCGCGTCCTTTCAGATTCGCACCGAGCAGCGCGGCAGCGGTGATGAGGCGACCGACGGCGACCGAAGCGGTTGGCGACATGGTATGGCGCTCGCGCATCTCCGCAACAAGGTTCGTTGTGACTCCGGCAACCAAGGCGACGGTGCCGTCTGCCGCGGTCGCGGAAACGAGTCGGTCTCGCATTCCTTGAAGTTTGCCCGCGCGAGGGGAAAAGCCCGCAAAAACGCCGGCCGCCCTCGCACGGCTGGGGAAGGAGCGACAAGCCATGCTTCGTAACGCTGAGTTGATGACGAAAGCCGATCTCATTGATGCGCTTTCCGGTGACGGTGTTTCGAAGCGTCGTGTCGGCGAGATTATCGACAAGATGCTCGTCGAGATTACAAACGCGCTCAAAGCGGGTGACAAAGTACAACTCATTCCGTTTGGAAGTTTTGTCACTCGCGAACGTCGTCGTCGCGATGGTCGCAATCCAAAGACGGGCGAGACGATTGTCATTCCGGCACGCAAAGTCGCGGCGTTCGTCGCAGGCAAGGGTTTGCGCGAGGCAGTCGGCGGATCGCGCCGCAAAACCGCAATCTCGGCTAACGGCAAGCATAAGTAGCCGGTCCCGGAACAAACCCTAACGCGTCGATTATCTCGGGCCCTCCGAT
>JBOHTT010000119.1:0-6007 GCA_050733775.1 Vulcanimicrobiaceae bacterium | reverse complement strand
TTGATGAAGTGCTCGCCGTCGCCGACCATTCCGGGCGGAATCGGCGTCGGCGTCGCCGCAGCCGCCGCCGGAGCCGCATTCGATTTCGCCGGCGCTTCTTCGACCGGACCGCACGATTCGGACGGGCCCGTTCCCGTCAGGAAGTACATGACGCGTCCGCTTCCGCACAGACGAACGGCGTGTACCTCGCTCTTCGGCATCTCGAAATCGTGAGGCGGCGTGCCCGCGAGCGCAGCTTTCATGAAACGCGCCCAAACGCGCGCAGGAATGTTTCCCCCGTACGATTCGTTCATGCGCGTATAGTTGTCGTTGCCGAGCCAGACTGCGGCAACGAGATCCGGCGTGTAGCCGACGAACCACGCGTCGCGGAAATCGGACGTCGTCCCGGTCTTACCCGCGGCCGGTCGACCGATGATCGCATTGGGATAACCGGTACCGTGATTGATGACGTCTTCGAGCATCTTCGTCATTACGAATGCGCTGCCGGCGCTGATCACTTCCGATTCCTGCGGATACTGATTGTCAAGCACGACGGAGCTGAAGCTGTCCTTGACGAGCCGAAGCGGCGACGGATCGATGTGAATTCCCGCATCGGCCAGCGTTGCATAACCGGACGCTTGATCTAACACCGATATGCCGTTGCTACCGAGCGCGAGCGAGAGATTGGGTTCCAGCGGAGACTTGACGCCCATGCGCTTCGCATACTCGATGACGCGGTTGATGCCGATTTTCTCAGCGAGCTTGACGGCCACGACGTTACGCGACTGCGCGAGCGCATAGTCGAGATTCATCGCACCCAAGTAACGATTGTCGTCGTCTCTCGGCGACCACCACGTGCCGTCGCCCATCGGATACGAAACCGGCGTGTCCTCCATGATCGTGTTGGGCGGCATACCGCTATCGATCGCCGCGGTGTACACGTAGACTTTGAAGGAAGAGCCGGGCTGCCGATGTGCTTGCCACGCGCGATTGAATTGATTGCTAAGCGACCATCCCGATCCACCGACCATCGCAAGAATCTCGCCGGTTTGCGGCCTGATTGCGACGAGCGCGGCTTGATGGGCGTTGATGCCTTCCGCAGCAGCCGACTTCACACCCCAATCGATGGCGTCTTGCGCGATTTGCTGCATCTTGGGATCGAGCGTTGTGTAGACCGTGAGCCCGCCTTCGAATGCGGCCTGCGTACCGAACGTCTCTTCGAGCTTACGCACGACGTACGTCGTGAAATACGGATAGCGATACGACTGCAAGCCCGCAGGCCGCTCGCCGATCAGTTTCAGGGGCTCTGCTTCCGCTTCTTTCGCTTGCTCGCGGGTGAGGTAGCCGTTCGCGACCATGCGTGAGAGCACGTGAGCTTCCCGCTCTTTTGCGAGTTTGAGATTGGCATACGGTGAATAGTCCGACGGAGCCGGAACGATGCCGGCGAGCATCGCCGCCTGCCCGAGCGTCAACTTGCCGACGTCTTCGCCGAAGTACGTGTGGGAAGCGGCCTGCACACCGTAGGCGCCGGCGCCGAGATAAATCAGATTCAGATAGCGCTCGAGGATCTCGTCTTTGGTGTAATAGCGCTCGATCTCGATGGCGAGCAGCGCCTCCTGAATCTTGCGCGAAATCGAAACTTCGTTGGAAAGGAATAGCCCGCGTGCCAGCTGTTGCGTAATCGTCGACGCGCCTTGAATCGGCTGATGGCGCCAGTCGGCGATGGCGGCGCGGATGATGCCCTCAAAATCGATCCCATGATGCGTATAGAAATGCTCGTCTTCGCTCGAAACGAAGGCGTTGCGCACCATGATGGGGACATTGTTGAGCGGCACCCAAAGCCGGTTCTGACGATAAAGATCGGCGAGAGGCGTGCCGTCCCGCGCGAATACTTGCGTGGAACGCTCCGGCTGGAAATCCGCCATTCGGTTGATGTCCGGCAAATGGGTCGAATACGACGCGACGACGCCCGCGATTGTTCCGCAGGCGAATAGGATCGCGAGAATCGCAATCACGCCGGTGATGCGGAGAAAGCGTCCGAAGCCTTTGCCGCCGCCTCCACCGCCTTTTTTCTTCGCTGCGGGAGGGCGACGCGCGACTGCGGTTCTGCGTGCGGCGGTGCTCATGCGCGTCCTTGCGCGAGCTGCTTGGAAACCGACGATAGCACGCCGTTCACGAATCGCGGTGAATCGTCGGTCGAAAATTTCTTCGCGAGCTCGACGGCTTCATTGATAATGACGGCCGCCGGAGTCTCGCGATGCGCGAGCTCGAATACCGACATGCGCAATAACAGCCGGTCGATTGTCGGCAATCGTTCGATCGTCCAACCTTCTAAAAGTGGTGCGAGCACGCCGTCGCTTTCAGACGCGTGATCCAGCGCGCCGAGCACGAGGTCTTTCACGAAACGGCGCTGCTCCGAGTCAACGGTGCCGCACGTCTCCGAGACCATCTCTTCGGGATTACGGTGCCCCACTTCAACGCCGAAAAGCGACTGGAGCGCGAGCTCGCGCGCGCGTTTGCGAGAAGCCATGGGACGATGCTCTACGCTCCTGCGGCCAGCGCGGTTTGACGCTCGGATAAAGATCCAGCGTGGAGGAAGTCGATGGGCACGCCGCCCTCGAGAAAACGCGCGTCGCGCAAGATTTCACGGCACAGCTCGGTTGTAGTCTTCACGCCCTCGATACGCGTTTCCGCCAGCGCCCGTTCCATGCGGGAGATGGCAGATGCCCGCGTGCGCCCCACGGCGACAACCTTTGCAAGCAAGGAATCGTAATACGGCGGGATCGGCAGCCCCGCGAACAGTTGCGTGTCGACGCGGATCCCGGGCCCTCCGGGAAGCTCGACCGCCGTGACCAGCCCTGCCGCGGGCGCGAAATCCCGTTCGGGATCTTCCGCGTTGATACGGCATTCGATCGCGTGGCCGTGCGGTGAGAGATCGCTCTGCGTGAAGCCGAGCGGCTCGCCTGCCGCAATCCGGATCTGCTCCTTTACCAAATCAACACCGAAGATGAGTTCCGTCACTGGGTGCTCGACCTGAATGCGCGTGTTCATCTCCATGAAATAGAATTCGTCGCCGCTGACGAGAAATTCGAGCGTTCCCGCGTTCGTGTACTTGCACGCACGCGCGGCGCCGACGGCGGTCGCGCACAGCCGCTCGCGCAGCTCCGGATCGAGCGAAGGCGCCGGCGCCTCTTCGATGAGTTTTTGGTGCGATGGCTTCTGAATCGAGCAGTCGCGCTCGCCGAGGTGCACGATGCCGCCGTGTGCATCGGCGAGAACCTGTACTTCGATGTGGCGCGGCTGCACGATCAGCTTTTCCATGTAGAGCCGGCCGTCTTGAAAATTCGATTCCGCCTCGCTCTCGGCGGAATGAAAAGCGGATTCCAGCTCACGCTCTTGCATGATGCGGCGCATACCGCGACCGCCGCCGCCGGCCGTCGCCTTCAGAAGCACGGGATATCCGAGCGCCTTCGCTGCAGCAGAGCCTTCCTGCACGGAGGCGAGAATGCCGCTCCCGGGAATCACCGGCGCACCCGCGCGTTCCATCATCTCTTTAGCGCGAGCTTTGTCGCCCATCTGTGCGATCACGTCGGGTGCAGGGCCGATGAACGTGATGCCGTGGTCCGCGCAAATCTGCGCGAAGCGAGCGTTCTCGGCAAGAAAACCGTAGCCCGGATGCAGCGCATCCGCACCGGTGATCATCGCCGTCGAGATGATGTTCGGTATATTGAGATAGGAACGCGACGAAGGTCCCGGCCCGACGCAGAACGCCTCGTCGGCGAGCCGCACGTGCAGCGCCGTACGATCGGCTTCGCTGAAAACCGCGACCGTCGCGACGCCGAGCTCGTGGCACGCGCGAATGATCCGCAGCGCGATCTCGCCGCGATTCGCGACGACGACTTTCTTAAACAACGCTATTCCTGTCGATCGCGAACAGCGGCGCGCCGTAGTCGACGGCCTGCCCTTCCTCGACGTAGATCACGGCAATGCGTCCCGGCCCGCGCGAACGGATGGGATTGCGAATGCCTAGCGTCTCAACGAACGCAAGCTCGCGATCCGCCTCTACCGTCGTTCCTACCACGGGCGCCGGCCGGAGGAAACGCACGCGTCCCACGACTTCCGACGCGATGACGTCGTAGGCCGGGGCAACGCCATCGTCGCCGGTCGCGATGGCTGGGGACGACGTCCCCGGAGCGGAGACTACGCTGCGCGAGAGCTCGATTTCGAGGTCGGGCTCACCGATTCGAACTGATGCAAGTCCCTCACGCATCAGCGTTTCGGCGAGCGGCCGTATCCGGGATGCGATGACGTCGTCAAAGGTCACGACTCGTGCCCTTTGGCGTGGCCGCGACTTGCGCCTGGTCGCACGTGAGGCGTATCGCTAAGCGCAGCCGGCAGCGGCTAGCCTAACGGGAACCTAGCCAGGCAGCCGAATGTTATAGGGAGCAATGTCCCTCTTGGAAGGCACCCTTCCCCTCAAGCAGGCCCTACCTCAGAGCCTTCTCGTGTATCCGCGCGGGATGGAACTCGGCGAGGCGGGCAGCTTGCTTGAAGACGCGGATGTCGAGTGCCGTCCTGCGGAGCTCTCGTTTCCGGCAACGGCAACGCCGGGTCGCCGCACCGTGTATCTCATCGATCGCGAGCGCTTGAGCCAACTCGGAGACCAAAGTGCGATCGACCGCGCGCTTTCGATTATCGAGGCCACCGGTGGGACCGCAATCGTGCTTTCGGACCCAGGAGACTTCGAAGCTTCGTGGCTCGCAACGAGTCCGCACGTCGCCGGCTGGCTGACGAGGCCGCTCGATCCCGTGGCACTGCTTTCAGCCGTGCGCGCCGCGGAACGAATGATCGAACTGCGCGAAGGAACGCACGACCTCGTGAGCCAGACGCGCGCGCAAGCCGACGAGTCGGATCAGTTGCTCCAGATCGGCATCGCGCTTTCGGCCGAACGCGACATCTTGACGCTGCAGCGCCTCATCGTGCGCAAAGCGCGCGAGCTGACGAACTCGGATTCGGGGAGCCTCTTCCTCATTACCGAACAAGACGGCGAAAAGAAATTGCGCTTCGCGGTCGCTCAAACGGGCCCGACGGACGAAGGCAGTTACCTTGGCGCGATGATTCCGCTCTCGCGCGGCTCGATCTCGGGCTACGTCGCCATCACCGGCGAAGTGTTGCGGATTCCCGACGCGTACGAGATTGGCGATACGCGGGAATATCGCTTCAACGATTCGTTCGATAAGAAGAATAACTATCGCACCAAGTCGGTGCTCTGCGTGCCGATGCGCAACTATCTCGGTGAGATCGTCGGCGTCATCCAGCTGATCGATCACAAGCCGACGTTCGATCTCGTTCTCGACTCACCGGCACACACCGAATCGGTGGTTAGCGAGTTCACCGACCACCACGAGCACGTGCTGTTGTCGCTGGCCTCGCAAGCAGGTGTCGCGATCGACAACAAACAGCTCGTCGACTCGATCCAAGAGCTGTTCGAGCAATTCGTCAAAGCGTCGGTCAAAGCGATCGAAGCGAGAGACCCGGCGACCCAAGGCCATTCGTCGCGCGTCGCCGAGCTGACGGTCGCGCAAGCCGAAACGTTGAACACCATCGAAGCCGGCCCGGTCGCGCTGCACAAATTCACGCCGGACGAGCTGCGCGAGATGCGCTACGCCGCGCTCCTACACGACTTCGGCAAGGTGGCCGTTCCCGAGTACATCTTCGCCAAAGCCAAGAAGCTGCCCGAAGGCAGGCTCGACATGATTCGCCTGCGCTGTCTGCTCGCGATCGAGCAGCTGCAGATGCGCGCCGCGGCGCGCAAGGTCTCGCTCCTCAAGCAAGGCATGCACGCCGACGCCGACGAGATATTCAACATCGAGGAGACGACGTCGCACGCCGTCGCCGAGCTCACGGAGTTGATGAAGAGCGTCGTCGAGGCCAACGAGCCGCGCGTCGTTGCAGAAGGCGTCGGCGAGGCACTCGAAGCTCTGCTCAAGCGCAACTATCTCGTACTCGGCGAGGAGCACCCCCTGCT
>JBOHTT010000118.1:0-4980 GCA_050733775.1 Vulcanimicrobiaceae bacterium | reverse complement strand
GTGCGAATCTTCTCGCTGCGATCGCCGGTGCCGACCTGACTGCGCCGAAGGTTTCCCACTGCTTCTTGCTGCTCGCGCATTTTGCGATCGTACAGGAGCGCTCGTAACATCTGCATAGCGCGTTCTCGATTTTGCAGTTGCGAGCGTTCCTCGCTGCACGACACCACCGTTCCGGTCGGGACGTGCGTGATCCGAACCGCAGACTCGGTCTTGTTGACGTACTGACCGCCGGCGCCGCTGCTCTTGAACGTATCGAACTGCAAGTCGCTCGGTTTGATCTCGATATCGACTTCTTCCACCTCGGGCAGCACTGCGACGGTGGCCGTACTGGTGTGAACGCGGCCTTGCGCTTCCGTCTCCGGAACTCGCTGCACGCGATGCACGCCGCTCTCGTATTTGAAATGCCTGTACGGTTCGCCGCCTTTGACGGAAACGATGACCTCCTTGTATCCACCCGCTTCGTTCTCGCTCGCCGATACGATTTGCGCGCGCATGCCGTGACGTTCGGCATAACGCAAATACATCCGCAACAAGTCGCCGGCAAAGATACCCGCTTCGTCGCCGCCCGCGCCCGCGCGGATCTCGATAAAGACGTCTTTGTCGTCGTTTGGATCGGTCGGAATCATCATCAGCTGGAGTTGCTCCTCGACCTCCTTGCGCCGGTCACGCAAACTTCGAGCCTCTTCTTCCGCCAGGGCGTGTAAATCCGGGTCGCTTCGATCGGCAAGCAGCGCGTCGTTTGCGGCGATCTCAGCAAGAAGCTTCTTAAATGCACGGTAAACGGTCACCGGTTCTTCAAGCCGTGCGCGTTCTTTCGCGAGCGCCGTATAGCGTTCTTGATCGAAGGGACGGCTCGTGTCCGCGAGCGACGCATCGATCTCGTCAAACCGCCGGCACATCTGATCCAGCCGCTCGTAGATCGTGCTCATATTGTCGAAGCGCCCACCGCCTGGGGCGCGTTAAAAGTCGGCCGCCGCCTTCGCCGCTTCGCGAGCGCGCTGACGGGCTGCGGCTTCTTCCTTTTTCTTGCCGGCTGCGGCGAGGCGTTGATTGAATTTATCGACGCGGCCGGCCGTATCGACCAGCTTCTGCGTCCCGGTGAAGAGCGGATGGCACGCGGAGCAGATCTCGACGTGGATCTGCTGAAGGGTCGAACCCGTGGTGAAGCTGTTGCCGCAGTTGCAGACAACGTGAGCCTCGGGGTACCACTTGGGGTGGATCTTCTCTTTCACAACCACACCATTCTATCACCGCGCGCAAGCGGCTCCCGGGCTCGCGACAAAGGCCGCGGGGAGGCGCCGTTAAACTGTAGCGGGTCATGAACTTTCGCGCGCTTTCCCTCGCTGCTGCGCTCGTGCTGGCGCTTGCCTCCCTCGGTGTGGCCTGGGCCTCATATCCTTCGGACCTTCCGCCATCGGCGATCACGCCGCAGCCCACGTCGACGCCCGCTACACCCGCGACGCCCGCACCGCGACGAGGGCGCAAAGCGACGCCCGCACCCGAAGCCTCACCGGCGAACTCCGGATCGCCCACGCCCGCGCCCCCGCAGTACACGACGCTCGACGGCACCTGGGAGATCGAATTTCAGCAGCGCGACACGACGAAGTACGCACACTGGATCCTGCAGCAGAGCGGACAATCGGGAAGCGACGTCACGGGAGTTTGGGATCAAGGCGGCAAGCCGGCCAAAAAAGTGCCGATCACCGGTACTTTTGACGGACGTCTCTTCAAGTTCACCGCGAAGGACGGTACCAAAGAGTTCACGTTCAGCGGCTACGTCGAAAATTTCAGCGACATCGTCGGGATGGCAAACGACGGCAAGACGGACACCGCGTTCACCGCGCAGCATCGGAAAAAAGAACACCCGCTCGACTACATCAATCCCGTCGGCATACCCGGGGTCACACGCTGAATGACGGAAGACCGTCGCTTCGGCTTTCGCACGCGCGCGCTGCACGCAGGATCGCCGCCCGATCCGACGACCGGCGCGCGCGCGCTGCCGCTGTACATGAGCACGAGCTTCGTGTTCGACTCGACGGAACACGCCGCGGAGCTCTTTGCGCTGAGGACGTACGGCAATATTTACTCGCGCATCGGCAATCCCACCGTCGCAGCGTTTGAAGAAAAGATGGCGAGCCTGGAAGGCGGGCTCGGCGCGCTTGCTACTGCAAGCGGTTTGTCGGCGCAGCTATGCACGGTGCTCGCGCTGGCACAAGCCGGCGATCACATCGTCTCATCGGCTGCGCTCTATGGCGGCACGGTTACGCAATTCAACGTGACGCTCAAGCGAATGGGCATCGAGGCGACGCTCGTCCCCGGAGGGGAGCCCGCGGCAATGGCGGCTGCCATTCGTCCGAATACGCGCCTCGTTTTCACCGAAACGATCGGCAATCCGGCGGGCAACGTCGCTGATCTCGAAACGCTCGCGAAAGTTGCGCACAGCGCAGGCGTGCCGCTAGTGGTCGACAGTACCTTCGCCTCTCCGTACCTTTGCCGTCCTATCGAATGGGGAGCCGACATCGTCGTTCATTCTGCAACGAAGTTCATCGGCGGGCACGGTACCGCACTCGGCGGCATCATCGTCGAGAGCGGCACGTTCGATTGGTCGTCCGGCCGTCATCCGCTGCTTTCGCAGCCGAGTCCGGGCTACCACGACATGAATTTTGCCGAAACGTTCGGCGAGTATGCGTTTCTGATGCGCGCGCGTGCCGAAGTTTTGCGCGACGTCGGCGCCGCATTGTCACCGATGAATGCGTGGCTGCTGGTGCAGGGACTCGAGACGCTCGCCCTGCGCATGCGGCAGCACTGCGAGAATGCGCTCTCCATCGCGCGCTGGTTGCGCGGACGTGAAGAAGTCGCGTGGGTGTCCTTCGCCGGCCTGGAAGATTCCGCGGAAGCCGCGCGGGTCAAAAAGTATTTGCCGCTCGGCTCGGGCTCGATCTTCTGCTTCGGCTTGCGCGGTGGGCGCGAAACCGGACGCGCCTTCATCGAAGCCTTGGAGCTGTGGAGCCACCTCGCCAACGTCGGCGACGCAAAGAGCCTCGTCATTCATCCCGCGTCTACGACGCACCAGCAGCTCAGTGACGAAGAGCTCGCTGCTTCTGGCGTCACACCCGAGATGATTCGGCTCTCCGTCGGCATCGAAGACGCTGACGATCTGATTTGGGACCTCGAGAACGGCCTCGCAGCCGCGCGCAAAGCCGCGCAGGTGGCCACATCCCCGTGATTTTACGAACCATCGCGCAGCGTCGCGCGCTTTTGGATCGTTCGCACGCGGTCGCGATGGTCGGTGCATCGCCCAACCCGACGCGGCCGAGCTATTTCGTATTCTCGTATTTACGCACGCGCGGTAAGTTTGACGTCACACCGATTAATCCGACGATTTCAGAAATCGACGGCGTGCGCGCGTATGCCACCCTGACTGCTTACGCGCAAGAGCGCGGCGCTCCCGACATCGTAGACGTCTTCCGGCGGCCCGATCAGTTGATGCCGATCGTCGAAGAAGCGATTGCGATAGGCGCACCGGCGATCTGGTTTCAATACGGCGTGATCAACGAGGACGCGATTCGTCGAGCGGACGAAGCTGGACTCGACGTGGTCGTCGATCGTTGTATCAAGGTCGAATCGGCGCGTTTCGACGGCGGCCTGGCGGTAGGTGGACTGAATACCCAGCTCATTACGTCGCGCCGCCGGCTTGCCGCGCAACTGCCCGGCGGAGGACTGCGATAACGTCGTTGCGGGCGCAGGAAGCAGCGGCGTTGGACCGGCGCATTCTCGAATCAATCGACCGCTGGGATCTCGACGAACCGTCGTTCGATCGGTTGGCGTGCGATTTGTTCGCGCATCAGATTCGTCACAACGCACCCTACGCGGCGTTCGCGTCGGCTTGCGGTTTCGGCGAGCAGCGCATGCCGGGGACGTGGCGAGAGATTCCTGCGGTGCCTTCGCTTGCGTTCAAAGAAAGCGTCATGACGACGTTTGATCCGGCGGAATCCGTTGTCGCGTTTCATACCAGCGGCACGACGGCTCGATCCAGCGGACGTCACCTCTTCGAGCGTACGTCGCTGGCTCTTTACGACGCCGCGTTACTTGCCGGTTTCGATCGCTTCATGCTCGACGGCAACGCATCGCAGCGCCTTCGGTATTTCCTACTCGTGCCGGCGCGCGATACGTCCTCGCTCGGGTACATGATGCGGCGCGTCGCGGAAGAGCGGGGCGACGGGCAAGGCGGCAACTATCTCGATGCAAACGGCGAGACCCTCGACGTCGAGCGTTTTGCCCGCGACATGCGTCGGGCTTACGAGGAGAACGCACCCGTGTGCGTTGCGGGGACGGCCTTTGCGTTCGTCGCGCTAATCGACGCGCTCGCCGGCCGCACGCTGCGCGCGGCATCGGGCTCGCGGGTCATGGAAACCGGTGGATTCAAAGGACGCTCGCGCGAGATTTCGCGCGATGACCTATACCGGTCGCTCGCGAGATCGCTCTGCGTTCCGCTGGAGCGAGTCGTCGCGGAATACGGCATGACCGAGCTCACCAGCCAATATTACGATACGACTGCATCGCGCGTTCTCGCGCAGCGCCGCAAAACCGGTCCGCCTTGGCTGCGAGCCGTCGTCGTCGGCCCCGGCGGAACCGAAGTGTTGCCGGGCGAGGTCGGCGTACTGCGCCACATCGACCTCGCCAATCGCGGCTCGGTGCTCGCCATCGAAACCGAAGATCTCGCATTGCGCTGCGAGCAGGGCGAATTCGTCTTGCTGGGGCGCGACGCGCAAGCACCTTTGCGCGGCTGCTCGCTCGATGCCGAAGACCTCCTCGCTCGGCGCAGCTAGTGGCCTGCAACACCAGGTTGTGCAGCACCGGCAGCCCTACGGGTTGCGGCGGCACGGCTGCGTTAGCTTCGTTGCTCGTCGGTCACAGAGCGCCCCGGCTATGCTCCCGCCTCGCGCCTCGCTCCCGCACCCGTGGCGCCCGCAACGGTAC
>JBOHTT010000117.1:0-3060 GCA_050733775.1 Vulcanimicrobiaceae bacterium | reverse complement strand
GTGCTCTGCGATGCGCTCGAGCTGATCCTCGCGTCCGGTCTGGCAATGCTCGATGCGGAAGCGCTGCCCGCCCGATGAGTTGCGCTCGTACGCACGTACGAGCGCCTCGATCGCCGCGTCTCCGTTCGCGTGCACCGCGACGTGCCAGCCTGCGTCACGCAACGCTCGAATGCGTTTGCTAAGCTGGCCTTCGTCGTAAATCGGGAGTCCCGTCGTCTCCGGCTTGCAGTAATACGGCTCCGAAAGCGCCCCGGTAAAGCCTTGAATGGAACCGTCCGCCCACATCTTCACGCCGGCGAGGCGGTAATGCTCGTCCCCGATCCCGGCAATCGCGCCGGAGAACGGTCCTAGTCGCCCTTCGGCCAGCTCCGGCAAGATGTGCTCGGAAAGAAATCCGTAGATTCGCGGAGCGAACGCGTTGCTTTCTTTCGCGCGGCGATATGCGGCGATCGCCTGCGCCGTGCCTTGAAAACCGATTGCGAGATCGTGCGTCGAGGTTACGCCGGCCTTGACGTATTGCGCGCTGGCTGCAGCGAGACAGTCGACCATTTCCTCCATGCTGAGCGGAGGAAGGTGCTGCGCGACCAGTAGTTGCGCGGCGGCTTCCGCGAGTAATCCGGCTGGTGCGCCGTTTTCATCGCGCGCGATGAATCCACCCGGCGGATCGGCAGTCGCCGCAGTAACGCCGGAAAGTTCGAGAGCGCGGCTGTTGGCGACACTGAAGTGACCGGTGACGTGCGTCATGTAAACGGGATGGCTGGGGGTCGCTCGGTCGAGGTCGGCGCGCGTTGGATGACGCTTCTCGCGCAGCAACGTGTCGTCGTATCGTTCGGCACGAATCCACGTGCCCGGCGGCAGCTCGCGCGCGCGCTGCGCAATCCGCTCCAGGATGTCGTCGATGCATTCGTTCGGCGGGGTCGAGGCATCGACCGCAATCCTCATCGTGTAACCGTAAAAGAGCGGGTGATTGTGCGTTTCGATGAAGCCGGGTAGCGCGATGCGGCCGTGCAGATCGACCACTTGCGTCTCCGCGCCTGCTAGGCGAAGAACGTCCCGCGTCGTTCCAACCTCGACGATCCGCCCCGCGCGAACGGCAATCGCCTCCGCGCGCGCCGGAGCCGCCATCGTCAGGACCGTCCCGTTGTAGAGTATGAGGTCTGCGGCAATCGCAGGATCTGCAGACCGCTCGATGAGGTGTGACACGTTCAAAGGGCGCTTCCTGTTCTGTGAGGAAGCGCCGAAATCCTGAAAGCGTGGGGCTGGAGGTGAACATGGCAGACCACACTCGGCGCGAAGTACTCGAAGCTCTCGCGGCCACCGCTCTTGGAGCTGCGCTGTTCGAATCGTCGTTATCGCAAGCGTCGGCCGCAAGCACGACGATAAAGATCGGCTGGCAGCCGACGCTCAACGGTGCGCGCTACTTTGTGGCGCAGCACGAAGGGCTCTTCACCAAAAACGGCGTCACCATCGAGCCCATCAAGTTCACGTCGGGCCCGGCGTACTTCTCCGCATTTACCTCGAAGAGCATCGACGTCGGTTTCATGGGAACGCCCCCCGCCGTCGTCGGCATCGCGCAAGGCGTGCCTATGAAAATTTTTGCGATCGAAAACTACGCACCCGGATCCGAAGCGCTCATCGCGCGTAAGGGCAGCGGTATCGACTCGCTCAAGACGATGAAGGGCAAGAAGATTGCGACGAAGCGCGGCACGTCCGGCGACTACGCATTGCAAACTGCGCTCGCGAAAACCGGAATGACGCTTTCCGATATCACCTTCCTCGACCTCGACGTCTCGGCGCTCATGCCGGCTTTCAATCGCGGGGACATCGATGCAGGTTGGTATTGGGAGCCGTGGCAGGGCCAGATGGTCGACGCCGGAGGTCAGCAAATCGCGACCGACGGGCAAATCGGCGTCGCCGGAGGAATCGTCTGGGTGGCGCATCCCGACTGGCTAGCAGCAAACGCCGATGCCGTCGCGCGTCTGCTGCATGCGGTCGACGAAGCGACGCAAGTCATCAACAAGGACCCACAAAAAGCGGCGAGCTATATCGTTGCGGATTTAGGCGTGACGCAAGATCTCGCCATGCGCGTGCTCACGAAAGAAGCCTCCTGGCCGACGATGCGTCAGACCTGGGAAGCGTCGTATCCGCTTTCCATCAATCCGGGCTCACTCAAGGCCAACAAGGGATTGATGGACGCGCTGCTTCGTCAAGCAGAATTTCAAAAGCACGAAGGCGTGCTGAAGTCAGTTCCTGATTTCATGCAGGCAATCGATACGCACTTCGTCGCTGCCTTCATCGGCGCAAAAGGCTAACCTGAAGTTTCGCGCGATCAGCATTTCGAGCGTTCTCGCGGTGCTGGTGCTTTGGGAAATCCTCACGGACGGCACCCAGGTCATCTCGAGCAAGTTTCTCACTTCGCCGGTCGGGATCGCGGAAGAATTCGTCTCCTTGCTGCGCACGGGGTACGTTGGAACGCCGTTGTGGGTGAACTTCGCGGCCAGTCTCGGCCGCACGTTCACGGGCTTCGTGGCCTCGGCGATCGTCGCGATTCCCATCGGTTTGTGGATGGGCCTCAATCCGTACGTGCGAGCCGCTTTGGCGCCGCTCTTCAACTTGATGCGCCCGGTACCGGCCATCGCGCTGATCCCCTTGATGGTTCTATGGTTTGGGATCGGCGAGACGTCGAAGATCATCGTGATCTTCTTGGCATCGTTTCTCTACGTCGTGCTCAATACGACTGCCGGCGTCGCGACCGTGCCCGTCGGGCTCATACGCGCTGCCGTCAACCTTGGTGCGAGCCGCACCCAGCTGTTCTGCTACGTCATTTTTCCGGCGGCTCTCCCTTCGATCATGACCGGGCTCAAAACGGGACTTGCCGTCAGTTGGGCCGTCGTCGTCGCCGCTGAATTGATTGCGGCACAGCGCGGCCTCGGTTACATGATCGAAGATGCGGCCACGTTCTATCGCATTAAGGACGTGTATGTGGGCGTCATCTTGATCGGTGTGATCGGGCTTTTGATGAACGCGACGCTGGAAGCAATCGAACGGCGTGCGCTGCAC
>JBOHTT010000116.1:0-1909 GCA_050733775.1 Vulcanimicrobiaceae bacterium | reverse complement strand
CAGACGAAAAGAACGCGCTCCGGAGCGGTCATCGGTCACGAGGCTTTCTTCAGTTTTCGTTTTGAAGGAAGTATTCCGTCGATCGCCTTCAGCAACCGGTCTCGAACATCGGGTGCAAGCGAGTAGTAGGCCCAGGTTCCACGTCGCTCGCTCGTTACGATTCCAGCATCTCGCAAAATCGCGAGATGATGCGAAACCGAGGACTGGTTGATCGGCATTCCCTCGGTAAAGTCGCATACGCACACCGCGTCAGCCGAGCGCGCCAGCGTTGCAACGATCGTCATCCGATGCGGATCGGCGATCGCTTTTAATAGCTCTGCCTCAGCCGCAAAATCTTCGTCATAGGTTCGCGCGCATGGGCCGCATCGTGGGGTCGGCACGATCTCATAATAGAGATTACATCGATAGTTGTCAATGGTATTGACAAGTGTCGATGCAAAAAGCTCTAATGTGGTTGGAGGCAAATATGAAAATTCACCTCAACCTTGGCGTCTCGGAGTTGGAGAAGAGCGTTGCATTCTACCGGACGCTTCTGAACCTTGATCCGGCAAAGCAGCTAAGCGATTACGCGCTGTTTATCGGCGACGATCCGGGAATCGAGCTTGCGCTCGATCTCGATGCGGCGGCCACTGCCGATCTCAGCGCGCACTTCGGAATTGTCGTTGAAACGGCAGATGCCGTCAAAGAGGCAACGTTGCGATTGAAGTCCGCGGGATATCGCGCTGATGTCGAGACGGATGAAACGTGTTGTTACGCGCGGCAGACGAAAGTTTGGACGTCCGATCCTGACGGCCGGCGGTGGGAGACGTACGTCGTTCACGAAGACACCGACGAACGAGACGATTCGAGCTGTTGCGTAGCATGAGCCTCGGTCGCCGCGCGGTGTGCGAAGCGATCGGGACGGCGATTTTATTTGTTGCGATCGTCGGGTCCGGCATCATGGCGGACCACTTGGCGGGCGGGAATACCGCGATAGCCCTCTTAGCGAACTCCCTGGCCACAGGCGGCGCATTGTTTGCCATGATTGCGACATTCGGACCGTACTCCGGTGCACATTTCAATCCGGTCGTCACCATTTCCGACGCGTGGAAAGGCAACATGCCCTGGAATGCAGTGCCGATTTATCTCGTCGCGCAGCTTGTTGGCGCATTAGCCGGGACCGCCATGGCAAACGTCATGTTTGGCGATGCGATGTTTTTCGTATCGCATCACGTTCGCGCCGGCGCTCCGTTGTTACTTGCGGAAGGCGTCGCGACTTTCGGCCTTCTGACGACGATCTGGGGCTGTTCGCGCCGCGCACCACAGCTCGTCGCTTATGCAGTTTCGGCTTACATCGTCGGGGCGTATTGGTTCACGTCGTCGACGTCTTTTGCCAATCCGGCCGTGACGATCGCTCGTTCGCTGTCGGACAGCTTCGCGGGAATCCGGCCGTCGGACGCCCCGTGGTTCATTGCCGCTCAACTGATCGGCGCAGCTGCCGCGACGCTCGCGTTCCACTGGATCGATCCTGTGGGCAAGACAAACATCGATCTCGTCGTCGTCCCGCACCCCGGAGCGAGCGTCTCTACCGGCTAGGCGTTATTCTAGATCGACCTGGCTTCGGCGTAATAAATCGTCAAGGCCGCCGACGCGGTACCAGCGATACCCGAATTGCTCGAGGGCGATCGCGTGCTGCCCGTGCTTTCCTCGGCTGTGATCCTCGGAAAGCAAGTTCACGAGGAGATCGTCAACGGCGAGGGTGACTTTGCGAGTTGCGTTCGCAAAGTTGTGCACGACGACAACGGCGTTATTACGCCACTCGTAGCGGAGCGCGAGAACGTCGTCCGCGCCCGTATCGAGCACGGTAAAATTACCCCACCCGATCTCAGGAACTTCTTTGCGCATCCGGATCATGCGTTCCATCCAGTTC